>JBFGHG010000235.1:0-5640 GCA_041578395.1 Acidobacteriota bacterium | reverse complement strand
GCCACGACCCGCTGGCCGTCGGGCTGGCGGCCGTGACGCTGGTGGGCGTGGCCTTCGGAGCCGGATACCTGCCCGCGCGCCGGGCCGCCCGCGTGGACCCGATGCAGGCGCTGCGCTACGAGTAGCCGCCCTTGTCGGAACAGCGAGCGCGGCAAGTGGGAAGGGCATCGGTCCTCGAGGCTCAGTATCCAGTATCGCGTGATTTATCGCGTAATGGCGGGTGAGGTTCGGGTGGAAGTGGTCGACCTCACACCTCACGATTACCGAAGGAAGTAGTCATGGTTAGAAGCCAGTATCGGAAGGCCCGCCGCAGGGTAGATGTGTCCGTAGGTGAGTCCGTGCGGATAGTGAGAAAACTTCAGGAACTGAGCCAGAACCAGTTGGCAGAGGTGTCGGGGATTCCGCAATCAACGATTTCGGCCATCGAGAATGATCGCATCAAGCTTAGGATTGAGCGGGCAAAGGTCCTCGCGCGAGCCCTGAAGTGTCACCCGGCCGTGCTCGTATTCCCTGGCTGGGAAATCGGTGACGAGACCGCTGCATAACCCAGAGGATTGTATCCGGCGGATATACTTCCAGTGGGCCTCAGCGGTGGACGAGGGCATGACCCTGGAGCTCATCGAGGCGGATGGCTCGGGCGAGATCGCTGAGGAAGGCTTGTATCCCGTCGCGACAATCGTCGCTGACGACAACGATGTCCAGTGGGTCGAGCTGTACCCCGAAGGCGGCGCCGTTCGTGTGCCCCTCGCCGAGTTCGCGAAGGCGATTGATCTGGCAAGGGATGGAGTGCATGGAGAGAGCTACTACGATCGGGCCGGACACCTAGCAAGTCGATGCAGCAGACGAGGACTCTCGTCACGCCGCTTGCAAAGCAAGCGTCGCGCCGAGCCGGCCTGTCGGCCGGATGTCCTCGCAGGCGATCGACAAGACGTTACACGTTCGAGAAACGAGAACTGAGGGGCACCAAGTTGAGCAACAATAAGAACGAACCGTCCGGACTAGCGCTGTGTGTCGGCATCGGCCTTGCACTCGGTCTGACAGTTGGCAGTGTACTTGGCGTTGTCTTTGGCAATATCGGCGTTGGAGTAGCACTCGGTGCAGGTTTCGGGAGTGCAGTTGGAGCAGCGATATCGGTTGTGTTCAGCAAGGACAGTGACGTCTAGTCAGCGCATGCACCTGACGGAGGCACCCTTGCTTGCACAAGGGTTCGCGCCTGCAGGTGATGTGCAACGTTAGCCCCCACCTGTCCAATAAGGCGCCCTACTCGCCGGGCTGGGCCGCTTTCCACTTCTCGACCAGGGACCGGAAGTACTCTTCGGCTCCCTGGGGGTCCGGCCATCCTTCGTACTGCTCGATGTCCGGGACGCCGCCGGCCAGGACCGCCTCGACCACTTCTTCCGTGACGTCGAACGGGCTGGCGACCGAGACGATCGTACCCTCCGGATTGATCACGTACAGGGTGGGGATGCCCCAGGCCCGGTACGCCTGAAACGTCGAGAAGTCGTCGTCCAGGCCCACGGGCACTTCCAGCCCGTGCTTCTCGAGAAAGGGCCGCACCATCCCCGCCGGTTCGTAGGTGATCGAAAAGAACCGCGCCGGCCGCCCTCGAAAGCGCGCCTGCAGCGCGTTCAGGTGAGGGATCGACTCGACGCAGGGGGGACACCAGGTGGCCCAGAAGTCGAGGAAGAGGTACTCACCCTCGAAGTCGGCGAGCCGAGGCCGACTGCCGTCAGACAGCACTTCGAAGTTCGGCTCGGGAGCGGCGTCCCCAGTTTTCAAAGTGGTCTGTTTCTCCTCGGCCGGGCCGGCGGCCAGGGCCACACTCGTCACCATCGCGATCAGGAACGATCGTTTCCTCATCGGAACCTCCTGCTTCCCACTACGCCGCGGCGGGCGGGAAGGTTGAGGGCTCCGGCGCCCGCTTGACGGCGGCACCGCGGGGTCACAGAATTGCTCCCACGATGAAGACCCTCCAATACCTGGCGATTTCGGCACTGACCGCCACTTTGGCAATCACCGGCTCCTGTACGTCCCCGCCTGCCGAGGCTCAGGAAGCAGCTCCCGGCCTGCGCGAGCAGCTGCAAGGAGCGTGGGCCTTCGCGGGCCGGCCGGGCGAGGTCTACGAGCCGGAGCCGGGGGGGCAGGTGAAGTTCTGGGGGCAGCGCCACTGGATCGTCACCCAGTGGGACCCCGAAACCGGCCACGTCACCTTCCACCACGGTGGGACCTACACGCTGGAGGGCGACCGCTACGTGGAGACGGTCACTTTCGCCACTGCCAACATCGCCGAGTTCATCGGCGAGTCCTTCCGCTTCACCATCTCCGTGGAAGGGGACACCTTCACCCAGATCGGCGACGGCAACGAGTATCACGAGGTCTGGAAGCGGCTCGTCCAATGACGCGCCTCGGGGGGCGCTGAAAAGAAGAAACCGGAACATTGTTTACTGCGTAGTATAAAACGGAGGACACGATGGGCCGGCCGCGGAGTTTCGACGAAGGCGAGGTGCTCGAGAAGGCGATGCTCCGCTTCTGGCGGTCCGGCTACGACGGCACCACCCTCGAAGACCTGGAGAGAGACACGGGACTCATGCGCGTGAGCCTCTACAACGCATTCGGCGACAAGCGGGACCTCTTCCTGGCGTGTCTGCGCCATTACCGTGCGAGCGTCGTCAGTCCCCGGTTGGCGCTGTTGCGCGATCCGTCTCCCGGCCTCGAGGGAATCCGCCGCTTTTTCCTGCGGGTGCTGGAGACGCCCTCGGGTGGCGAGCCGGGTGGGTGCCTGATGGTCAACGCTTCGGTGGACGAGACGCCTTTGGATCCGGAAGTCTTGCAGCTCGTGCGGCAACATTTTCAGGTCATGGAGGAGTTCTTCACGCGCGCCCTTGAGGGGTCGCGATCGTGTGGTGAACTGAGGGCGGACATCGAGATTCCGGCCGCCGCAGCGTACTTGCTCGCCGTGGTTCAGGGCCTCGCCGTGGTGGGCCGTAGCGCCGAATCGGGCAGCCGCGTGCGCAGGGCGGTTCAGGTCGTGCTCGACCAGCTGGAATCCTGGCGGGCGACACCTTGAGTTTTTCTGTGCTCTTTTTTGTACCGACTGGTAAAAAACCATGGAGGAAACGACGATGAGCGAATTCAGGATTCACACCAAAGACTCAGCACCGGAAGCAGCACTCGAGACTCTGGCGAAAGTGGAGTCGGCCTACGGGTTCGTGCCCAATCTGCTGGCCACGATGGCGGAAGCGCCCGCTCTGGCCAACGGGTATTTCGCGCTGGCCAGTCTGTTCGAGCAGACCACGCTGACGCCGGTCCAGCGCCAGGTCGTACTGCTGGCCGCCAGCCGCGAAAACGAATGCGAATACTGCATGGCGGCGCATACGGCGGGCGCGCATGGCGCTCGCGTGCCGGCGGACGTGGTCGAGGGGCTGCGCGAAGGCCGGGAGCTGGCCGATCCGAAGCTCGAGGCGCTGCGGCGCTTCACCACTGCCGTCGTGGGGAAGCGCGGCTGGGTGGAAGACCGGGAAGTCGACGCCTTTCTGAGGGCCGGGTACACGCGGGCTCAGGTACTGGAGGTGATCCTGGGGGTGGGTTTGAAGACCCTCACCAACTACACGAACCATATCGCGAAGACGCCGCTGGACCGGGAGTTCGAACCGGTGCGCTGGCGCAAGGGGGTGAATCGATGATGAATTGACAAGCTTTGCCGGTGGGCTCGATAGTGGGCGGCATGGGACTTCAGCGAAGACTCTGCATCGCGCTCCTCGTGCTGCTGGGGGGGCTGGCAGCGGGGATCCTCCCGGCTGCTGAGTTCGAGCTCACCACGGCGAGCATCGCCGATCTCAACGCCGCGTTCGAAGCCGGGGCCCTGACGTCGGAACGGTTAGTCGGACTCTGTCTGGCCCGCATCGCCGCCTACGACGCGGCCGGGCCCCGGCTGGGCGCGGTGCTGGCCGTCAATCCCAGGGCCGTGGAGCGGGCGCGGGAACTGGACGCGGAACGGCGCGAGCGGGGACCGCGCTCACCGCTGCACGGGATTCCCGTGTTGCTCAAGGACAACATCGACACCGCGGACCTGCCCACCACCGCCGGCTCCTTCATGCTCGAGGGATCGCTGCCTCCCGACGACGCGTTCCTGGTGGGAAAGCTGCGAGAGGCAGGCGCCATTGTCCTCGGCAAGCTGAACATGAGCGAGTTCGCTTCGGGCGACTCCATGAGTTCGCTGGGCGGGCCCACCTACAACCCGCACGACCCGGCGCGGACCCCGTCCGGCTCCTCCGGCGGCACCGGGGCGGCGATCGCCGCCGCCTACGCGCCGCTGGGATTGGGCACCGACACGGGCGGCTCGGTGCGGGGGCCGTCGGCGGCCAACGGCATCGTGGGACTCAAGCCGACTCACGGCCTGCTCAGCCGCGACGGCATCGTCCCGCTGGCCCTCTCCTTCGACACCGCCGGACCGATGGCGCGCAACGTGTACGACGTGGCCGTGGCGCTGGGCGTGATGGCCGGCGTCGACCCCGCCGACCCGGCCACCGCCAAGAGCGAGGGGAAGTTCGAGACGGACTACACGCAGTCCCTGGACGCCGACGCCCTGAAGGGCGCGCGCATCGGCGTGGCCCGCGACTTCCTGGGGAGCGACCCGGAGGTGGACTGGGTCTTCGAGGCGTCGCTCGAGGCGATGAAGGGGGCGGGAGCGACGCTGGTCGACGTCCGCCTTCCCGAGTGGCTCCTGGAATCGAGGGGCAAGTTCTACCGGGCCGTCCGCTACCGGGAGTTCCGGGCGCAGATCGCGGACTACCTGGGGACGCTGGCGACCGGCTTCCCCCGAACCCTCGAGGAACTGGTCGAGCGCTCCCTGACCGTCCCCTCGCCGCGGCCCGACGGCGTGATTCCCAACCCCATCCGCTGGCGGTTGCTGAAGCGGGAGGAGGAGAGCGGGACGCTGGACGACTACGAATACCGGGCCGTGCACGCCCACGCCCTGCCGCTGATCCGGGAGACGATCGGCGGTCTCATGGAAGCCGAGAAACTGGACGCCATCGTCTATCCCACCTCCCCGCAACGGCCTAGGCTCATCGACCGCGACCCGGACCCCGGCGCGGCTCCCGGATCGTCGCGCTCGGCCGTGATTCTCGCCAACCTGTCGGGGTTTCCGGACCTGATCGTCCCCGCCGGCTTCACGGGCCGGGGTCTTCCAGTGGCGATCTCGTTTCTGGGGGTCTCCTTCAGCGAGGCGCGACTGCTGGCACTGGGGTATGCGTTCGAGCAGCGGACGCGAGCCCACCGCCTGCCTGCGACGACGCCGCCGCTGGACGGGGAGAAGGTTCGTTATTGAGCTCGCCCGGAGCACCGCTCCGAAATCGCGTCGGCTTCAGTTCCAGCCGCCCGGTTCGAAGTGGCCCAGTTGCAGGCCGTCTACACGCTGAAAATGCCTTCGGTTTCGGGTGAGAAGCAAGCCGTTTCGGACCAGGCAGATCCCGGCGATCAGGTAGTCTGCCATTGCGATGCCTTCTCCCTTCGCTTCCAGGTCGCGCCTGACTTGTGAAGCGGCTTCAGCGGCGCTCGCGTCCAGCGGTAGAACGGTTAGAGCAGCCAGGAGGCGTTGGATTCTCGAGCGTTGCGTTTGGGTGCGAGCTCCGGCAGGGG
>JBFGHG010000234.1:0-5643 GCA_041578395.1 Acidobacteriota bacterium | reverse complement strand
GAGCGCGAGAGGGTGCCGGTCGAGGGCGCCCACGCGGTGATCGTCGGGCGCAGCAACATCGTCGGCAAGCCGCTGGCCCAGCTGCTGCTGGCCGGCCACGCGACCGTGACCGTCTGCCACTCCCGCACCCGGCGGCTGGAGGAAGTCTGCCGCAGCGCGGACATCCTGGTGGCCGCGGTGGGGCGTCCTGCTTTGGTGGGGCGCGATTTTCTCTCCCCCGGCGTGGTCGTCGTGGACGTGGGCGTGAATCGCCTCGAGGACCGCGAGCAGGTCCGCCGGCTGTTCGGCGACGATTCGCCGCGCCTGGAGAGTTTCGACCGGCGGGGCTCGGCCCTGGTGGGTGACGTCCACCCGCGCGCGCCGAGGGGCGTCGCCTCCGCGGTGACTCCGGTGCCGGGAGGCGTGGGTCCGCTGACCATCGCCATGTTGATGAGCAATACCGTGCAGGCGTGCGAATCGCGGCGGGCCGCGAGCCGCCGCCGCCCCTCGGAAGGATGAAACAACGATGAACAGGTCGATCGCAGTGACGCTGCTGGCCGCCGCCAGCCTGGCCGCGGTCAACGTACGGCCCGTGGACAAGCTCAAGGTGGGCAAGGCCCCCCATTTCGCCGCACTGAGCGCCGACGGGAGCCGGCTCTTCGTGACCAGCTACGCGTCCAACCAGGTGTGGGTGGTGGACACCGCCACCCACGAGACCCGGGGCGATTTCTACGGCGGCTACGAGCCGCTGGGGATCGCGGTGACCTCGGACGGACGGAAGATCTTCGTCACCAATTACAACAACGGACTGGTCAAGGTGGTCGACTCGGACGACTACGACATCCTGGACGACATCAAGGTCGGCGGCCGACCCAGCAACATCACCATCGCCCCCAACGGCCTGGAGGCGTACGTCACCAACTTCGGCCGCAGCAAGTACGGCAAGGTGGACGTCATCGACACCTCGACGCACCGCATCCTGGACGAGATCGAAGTCGGCGTCACTCCGCTGGCGGCGGCCGTCTCGCCGCTGGGAGACCGGCTCTTCGTGGTCTGCGGAGGCTCCAACGAGCTGTTCGTGATCGACACCTCGAGCCGCCGGGTCGTCAAACAGATCCCGGTGGGACGGGGTCCGGACGGGCTGGCCTTCTCCCCGGACGGCCTCAGCCTCTACGTGGCCAACAGCGGAACCAACGACCTGTCGGTCGTCGACGTGCTCGACCTGGAAGAAGTGCGCCGCGTCCCGGTGGGCAGCAAGCCCTTCTCGCTGGCCGTGGCCGCGGACGGCCGCATCTTCGTGGTGGAGACGGGGGACAACAGCGTCTCCGTGCTCAGCCCCGACTTTCAGAAGCTGGGGAGTTTCGCGGTGGGCAAGAAACCGATCGACATCGCCCTGGGCCGGGACGGGCGCCACGCCTACGTGACCGCGGAGAAGTCGAACCGGCTGTTCGTGTTCCGAATCGACTGAGCCGATTTCGGGCTTCAGGTTTCAGACCTTCAGATCGGCTTCGACCGCTGCGTCGAAGCCGGGGTCCTTCTTGTACAGCGAGTAGACCACGCCGCCGGGCAGAGCGGCCGCCATCACCACCAGGGCGTTGAGCAGCGACAGGGCCACGGCCTGCTCCCGGGAGACTCCCAGGCCGGTGAAGAGCAGGACGTAAAGTCCTTCGCGCAGGCCGAAGCCGTTGATCGTCACCGGCACCATGATGCTCAGGTTGACGATCGGGACCAGCACCAGGAAGACCGGGAAGGGCAGCTCGAGCGACAGGGCGTGCGAGGCCACCCAGACGATGGTCACCGAACCGGTCTGAATCAGCAGCGAGATCGCCACTACCCGCAGCAGCGCCCAGCGGTTGCGGATCAGCTCGCGCAGCCCTTCGTAGACCAGCTCCATCTTGGCTTCCAGGCCCGTCCAGCCGAGCCGGCGCAGGGTCCAGCCCGCCAGGCGGTGCAGGCGGGAGTGAAACAGGGCCAGGTTGGCCAGCAGGTAGAGGACGATGATCAACGGAAACAGGAAGGACGAGACGGCGCCCCCGCGCGGCAAGCCCCACCAGAGGGAGGCCGAGGCCCCGATCAGAAGCAGCGCGCAGAGCCCGCCGTTGCGCTCCAGGATGGTGGTGGTGAGCGTGGTGGTCATGCTGCGGCCGGCCCGCTTGGCCAGGTAGTAGGCTCGGAAGACGTCGCCCCCGATCGAGGAGGGCAGGCACAGGTTGAAGAAGCTGCCGATGAAGCCCAGCTGGACCAGAGGCTTCCAGCCGGGCCGGATGCGGAAGTTGTCCAGGATGGCACGCCAGCGCCCCGCCGCGAGCACCGTCATGCCCAGCTGGAGCGCCACCGCGGGCAAAAGCCACCACCAGTTGCTGCCGATCAGCACCTGGGCGAACTGCTCCAGGTCGAGGCGGCTGAGGACGAGACCGATCAGCACCACGGTCACGCCCACCCGCACGATGCCCGACCACCTGCCCCGCATGGCCGCCTATTCTACCCGAATCGAACTTCCCTCCGGCCCCGAGGAGTATAATGACGGCTTCCCGGCGGCGACGGCCTCCGGCGCGAAAACGAACCGAGGTGCGCTTGCGTCCAATCGATTACATCCGCGACTACATGGGTCAAAGCGGCAAGACGCTGGAGAGTCTGCCGGCCCAGCCCGTCTCCGACCTGATCGGACTGCTGGAAGACGTCCGCAAGCAGGGCGGCCAGGTCTTCGTGTGCGGCAACGGCGGGAGCGCGGCCATGGCGTCGCACCTGGCCGGAGAACTGGGCAAGGAGGCCTCCTGGGGCCGGGACCAGCGTTTCCGCGTGATCTCGCTGGCGGACAACCTCCCCTGGATCCTGGCCATCGCCAACGACCTGGACTTCAACCAGATCTTCGTCGAGCAGCTGAAGAACTTCGGGTGCCCCGGAGACCTGCTGATCGTCTTCAGCACCAGCGGCAACTCCGGCAACGTCCTGGAAGTGGTGCGCTGGGCCAACGAGAACCAGCTGGTCACGGTGGGCATCACGGGCGAACCGGGAGGCCAGCTGGCCCACGAGTGCAAGCTCCCCATCCGGGTCCCCTCCTCACATACGGGACGGATCCAGGAGGGACATTTCCTGATCCAGCACCTGATCGCCTACTACTTCGCCGAACAGGAGTGAGACGTGGCGCGGGCATCCCTGCCCGTGATTCCCCCAGGGCCGAAATCACGGCCTGGAAGGCCGCGCCACCCCTCAATGAGCCGACTGGCGAACGAACCCCTCCCGGACAAGATGTTCCAGGATTCTCCGCGCGTTCTCCTCGGGGGCGGTGCCGACCGTCTCCAGTCGGATCTCCGGGTTCTCGGGAGCCTCGTAGGGATCGTCGATCCCGGTGAAGTCCTTGATCTCCCCCCGCCTGGCCTTGGCGTACATGCCCTTGACGTCCCGCTGCTCGCACACCTCGAGCGGGGTGTCGACGAACACTTCCACGAAGCGGTCCTCGCCCACCAGGTTGCGGACGTCGTTGCGGGTGGCGCGGTAGGGGCTCACGGCGGCGCAGATCACGATGCCGCCGTGGCGCACCAGTTCGGAGGCCACGAAGCCGATGCGGCGGATGTTGGTGTCCCGGTCCTCCTGGCTGAAGCCCAACCCCTTGGAGAGATGGGTGCGGACCACGTCCCCGTCCAGCAGCGTGACCTGGCGGCCGTGCTCCAGGACCAGCGTGGTCAGCACCTCGGCAGTGGTCGACTTGCCGGAGCCGCTCAGCCCGGTGAACCAGACGCACACCCCTTGACGGTGCCGCGCCGGGTAGCTCTCCGTCAGGATCTCGGCCACTTCCGGCCGGGTGAACCAGGCGGGGAGGGACTCGCCGCGGTTGAGGTAGCGTTCGCGGACCTCGGTGCCGGAGATCGAAGAGGTGGGCGTGGAGCCGTCGATCTTGGCCCGCTCCTCGTAGCGGTCTTCGTGGGGCAGGTAGACGAGTTCGGTGAAGGGGACCGCCTCCACCCCCAGCTCTCCGGAGAACTGCTGCACCAGGTGCTGGGCGTCGTAGGGACCGTAAAAGGGGTGTCCCCGGGAGTCCTTGCCGGGACTGGCGTGGTCCCGGCCCACGATCAGGTGATTGGCGCCGTAGTTGCGGCGGATCAGGGCGTGCCACAGCGCTTCGCGCGGGCCGGCCATGCGCATGGCCAACGGGAGCAGGGCGAGCAGGATGCGGTCCGGTTCGTAGTAATTGGCGGCCAGCGCCTTGTAGGTCCGCACTCGCGTGTAGTGGTCCACGTCGCCCGGTTTGGTCATGCCCACGACGGGGTGCAGCAGCAGCACGGCGTCCTTCTCTTCGACGGCCCGCTTGGTCAGCTCCTCGTGGACCCGGTGCAGCGGGTTGCGGGTCTGAAAAGCCACCACGTTGGGATGTCCCAGACGGGCCAGCCGGTCGCGGGTCTCCTGCGGAGTCAGGCGCAGCTCCTGGAAATCGTAGCGGCGCGGCAGGTCCAGCACCTGCAGCCTTCCGGAGACGTTCAGCTCGCCCCAGCGGCCCATCTCCGCCACCAGCGGATGCCGGGCGTCGCGCGTGCCCAGCACCTTCTCGGCCACCTCCCCCAGGTCCCAGGGGTAAATCTCCTCCAGCGTCAGCACCGCCAGCAGCTCGTTCTTGGAGTTGCGCAGGGCGATGCGGGCGTCCAGCCGGATGTCCGCGCTCTTCTCCACCGGCAGCGTCACCGGGATGGGGAAGAGGGCGCCGCCGGCCAGGCGCATGTCTTCCAGGACGCGCTGGAAGTCGTCACGGCCCATGAACCGGTCCAGCGGCGAAAAGGCCCCGGTGGCCAGCAGTTCCAGGTCGCACACGGCCCGCTCGGAGATCTGCAGCGAGGGAAGCCGCCCGGCTTCCTCGCGAATACGCTCGCGCTCCTCGCCGGCGGCGCGCAGGTCCACCAGCTTTCCGCCGTAGGGGCTGATCAGCCGGGAAGTCTCGGTTTCCATTTCACTCGCGCTCCTGATCGGGGGTCAAAAAACGCTAAAGGTTACCAGATTTGCTCAGCCGGTGCTGACTTCGCGGGCCCATCCGCGGTGCTCCCGGTACCACCGGACGAGCCGGTCCAGGCCTTGGGAAAGCGTGACCCGGGGCTCCCAGCCGAGGACCTCGCGGGCCCGCTCGATGCTGGCCCAGGTCTTGGTGACGTCGGCGGCGTGGCGGGGCTGATGGACCAGTTGGGCGCGCGCGCCCAGCTTCTCCTCGATACTGCGGATGAAGTCCATCAGGACAACCGGCGAGTCGTTCCCCAGGTTGAACACCTGGTAGCCGACCGGCTGCAGCCCGCGCACGGTGCCCTCCGCGATGTCTTCCACGAAGGTGAAGTCGCGTGCCTGACTGCCGTCGCCGTACACCGTCACCGGACGGCCTTCGGCGATCCACTGGACGAAACGGAAAGGGCTCATGTCGGGCCGGCCGGCCGGGCCGTACACGGTGAAGTAGCGGAAGACGGTGACGTCCAGGCCCGTGAGGTGATGGTAGGAGTAGCAGAGGGCCTCGGCCGCCTTCTTGGAGGCGGCGTAGGGGGAGAGCGGCCGGTCGGTGGGCATGTCTTCCCGAAAGGGCATGCTCCGGGTGTCTCCGTAGACGCTGGAGGTGGAGGCCAGCACGAACTTGGGGATCTCCCGCTCCTGGCACTGGCGCAGCAGGTTCAGGGTGCCCGTGACGTTGGTCTC
>JBFGHG010000233.1:0-5646 GCA_041578395.1 Acidobacteriota bacterium | reverse complement strand
CAACGGCTGCCCGAGCGCGAACCTCAGCGTACCCTTTCCACTCCTGAAGAAAGCGATCTCCTCGGCGAACGTCTCGGCGACGCCGGCCGTGACCGGGTAGATCGAGACGTGCTTCTTCCATCCGGCGAAGTACACCAGCCGGCGGCGGTTCAGATCGAATGCAGGGATCCCGTAGCTGATCTTCTCGGTCGCGCCGGGCGCCGCGGTCCGGACGAGCGTCCGCAATTCCGCCAGCACCTCTTGCGTCTCCCCGGGGAACTTCGCGACGTATTCGTCGACGCACGTCACAGCTTGCGCCCCTTCGAGGCGCCCCCCATCAGAAGCACGGCATCGAAGTCCACGGCCAGTCGGAGCAGCCGGGCGTGGCTCGTGAACTCTCCGGCGAGAAGGGCGGCGCGGGCGGGCCTGAGGTCGACCAGAATCCACCTCTCCGGGTCGCCCGCCTTGGCCAGCGGCTCGTACTCCGGGTACTGGGTCAGTGACCAGTAGCGCCCGGGCCGGTTGATCAGCTGGATGTTGAGATGAAACGTCTCGAGCCCGTTGTCTCGAGCGAAGCGGCTGAGGTAGTGGCCGAGCGAGCCGCCGTCGTCGTCCCCGGAGCGTCCCATGTGGACGTGGCCGAACCGGAACAGGACGCGTGGCGGCCTGCCGTCCTCCGCGGTGGCGCGGCCGTAGTAGTGCTGAAATCCGGTTTTGAACCCGTCCTCGCGATGCTGGTCCGCGGCCAGCCAGTCCGGACTGCCGCGCGGCGCATCGTACATCGAGAGGTTTTTGGCGCTCCACTCCCCCCGGCCCTGCAGAAACCCGGCCTCCTGGTCGGCGCTTCCTTCCGGGCTGGCGAGGTACTTCCGCAGGTAGGAGGCGTCCAGCACTCGATCCAGACCCCAGACTCCTGCGATCCCGCCGCGGGACGCGCGCGCGGCGTCGGCGATCATCTCGACTTCTTCCACGGTGCGAAAATGAAGCGCCTTGCGGCGTTTCTTGACGGTTTTCCGGATGTGGCTCTGGTCCTCCGACTGGGCCAGACGGCCGATGTGGCGGGTGATCAGCGGGCCTTGCTCGATGGCCAGGTAGTGAAAGCCGTGCCGTTCCTGGAGGGATTCGAAGAGCGCCGTCACGAACCGCGGAATCTCGCGTACGTTGTGCGGCTCGCCGATACAGAAGAACTGCACGTCCCGGGACTCGCGGGCCAGGAATTCGGCGCCGGCGCCGGTGAGCTTCCCGGCGCTCGTCTCGACGGTGTAGCTGCTGGCCCGGAACAACTCCTCCAAGCTGGTGCTGGGCGCCTCCTCCGAGGCTGCCCAGCCCACGACTACGGCTGCCCCCAGGATCGAGGCACATCCCGCCACCCGTCTCCGGGTCCCGAGTGAGAATCGCATCGTACCGCTCCTTGAATCGCTAATACGAGCCGTCGAGGCTCTCCTGATCGGCGGGGGAGAGGACCTCGCGGATCAGGACACTGTCGTAGAAGGATCGGATCTCTTTGATGGTGTCGTTTTCGACGCGGACCCAGTCACAGGACGGGACCGCCCCCTTGGGGGTCCGGTTCTCGAACCAGACGGCCGCCTGGTTTTCGCTGGAGATGACGTCGATGACCGTCAGTTCCGCGACGCTTTTGCGCGCCATCGGCTCGATCGCCGCCAGGTACGATTCACGGTCCTCGAACCTCCCGAACGGGCTGACGTGGACGAAGTCGGGCGCCAGCCGCTGCCGAAGCCAATCCAGGTCCATCCGGATCCACGCCTCGATCCAGCCCACCGCCAGTTCGGCACTCCGTTGCGTGCTCGTCATGTGAACTCCTTGCTTCCTGTCGTACTTCTCCTTCGGCTCCCCCGCCGCCGCCCACCAATCCGGCAGATCGGGACCACTGAGGTACAGATCGACGTCCCACTCCAGCTCGAAGTCGTGCAGTGCGGCGACGATGTCCCGGTTCAGATGCCGGCCTCCGGACGCGCCCGCCCGCGGGGATGCCACTTCGGCCAGCGCCGGCGCTGCGGTCTCTTCGTCTGCAACGAACTTCGAGTCCATGGTCTGCTCAGGGCCGCTCGAGGTTTACAGGTTCTTTCGGAAACAGCGTACTGGACCAGCGTCCTGGAATCCGACGGACCGGTGGGCCGCCGCGGCGGCATGGTTGTCCGCGGAGGTGTCCGACGCGAACTCGCTACAGCCCTGCGACCGCCCCAACGACTCCGCGGCCGCCACCAGCGCCCGCCCGGCGCCGCGCCCCCGGGCCTCCTGCGCCACGAACCAGCCTTCCAGATACGCCACCGGGCTGCTCCGGCAACCCTCGGCATGAGCCCGGAGCGACAGCTCGGCGAGGCCGACCAAGCGCCCTCGCTCGTCTTCGGCCAGCAGCACTGCCCACGGGTCGCGCGGCAATTCGCCGCCGAAGAACTGCTCGATCTCCCTGCGATGTTCCGCCTCCAAACCCTGGGGCCACAGGGCGCGGCGCAGCGCGAGCCAGGCGTCCGCGTCCTCCGGTCTGGCCTCTCGCACCGCGACGTTCCACTCCGGCCGGGCTCTTGGCTTCGTCCAGCGATTTTCCAACGGGTACACCGTCACGCCCAGGGTGGCCGATACCGCCTGGATGCGTGCCAGAGTCCTGGACGGCAAGGAGAGCACGCGTTCGGGCCTCGATCCGGAGTGCTCCAGTCCGACGTCGAACTCGAAGGTCTTCGCCCGCGTCAGGATCGCCCGATGGCCTTCGTCCAGGCCTTCGATGAGGGTCAGGAGCTTTTCGATATCGCGGTTCGGATCGTGATCCGCTGAACCAATGAGGCCCGATCCTTCGGCTTCCACACTCAAATGCCACAATCCATCAGACAGTTTCTCCGAATGCAGCACGTCGCTGTTCGGCTGCAGGAGCTTCGTCAGAGACTCGAGGTCTTCTTCGGAAACGACTTCCAGATCGGTATTGATGTAGCGCGTCGTCATCGCTGCTCCCAGCGGGCCGAGCGAACGATCGCTTCCGCCTCGTCGATCTCGCCGGCGAAACGGGGGTCGTCTCGGCGCTCTTTGGCCCACAGATAGAGGCCGAGCAGGAGCTGTCCGTCGCGCAGAACGAACCAAACCCGGCCTTCCCTTCCCTGGGGCCCGACGGCGGCGCTCCCCAGCCACTCCTCGCCCGAGCCGACGGGGCGAACTTCGAATTCACCAATCGTTCGCCTGGAGAGCCACCGGCGAGCGCACGCCTCGCTCCGTTCGGGCGTGGGTTCCTCCCTGCAGTCGGAACGGTAGGCCAAGCTGAGCTGCAGGTTTCCGCCGGGCGAGTCCCGCCGCGCCAGCACGAGATTCTCGAACTCATGGAACTTCCACGTGGAGGGCGCCGAGATCGAGAGACCGGCGATTGCGGTCGGGCTTTCACGGTTCATGGTCCAACTGACTCCGCGCTCGAAGGCGGACGGCACCATGATAATCCCGGCACAGCGACCAGTCGATGGGGCGCCCAAAGCGGAAGCAAGCTCTCGCACTCCGCGCGGAGGTTGCGTCCAGGGACGTGGAGCCCAAGTCAGCAGCCACGATGTGGTGACCAGCCCGCCCGGCTCCCGTGCTCGACGAGATCGTCGTGCCGCCCGTCGAAGAACAGCTCGATGAGATGGGACGCACTGGCCGGTACGTCGTCCCAGGTGAGAGTAGCCTGGCTCTGCCGCCGAAACACGCCCAGGACGCGCCGCGTCTCCGGGTAGTGATAGTGGCACAGCATCCCGTCGCCATCGGGGCAGAGGTGGAGAATTCTGCCGTCGGCAGCGACCACGCCCAGGCCGGGGCTGCAACACTCCCTCCCGCCCGATTCCAGCGACTCCCGGTAGGCCTGCTCGCCCGCCCAGTCGTGGCGCCGGAAGCGGTCCTGCACCTCCCGGGCCGAGGAGGCGCTCAGGTCTTCGGCTTGGAAATCGGCGCGCTGAATCCAGTAGTTCATCGCCTTGCGGGTCCCTTCCTACGACGTCCCCAGGAATCTTTCGACCATCGAGAGGCTGTTCAGGACGCTGTGTGCCAGGATGGGAGCCCAGAGGTTGCGCCCGGCCACGACGTAAGCAATCCCGAGGATCAGTCCGATGGTGCCGGTGACGACGGCGCCCGACACGCCGTGAGTCGGAGAGTGACGGAACCCGAAGATGGCTGCCTGGGTCACGACCGCGAGGACGACCGGAAATGGAATCCCGGTGAACAGGCGCTCCAGCCAGTTCAGCAGAAATCCCCGGTCCTGCAGTTCCTCGAAGAATGACTCGATCCAGACCAGGAGGATGATCGACAGGAAGTAGGACAGATTGCCTTCCATCCCTTCGAACCGGGACTCGGTGCTCGCCGGGGAGGCGTCCGCCCCGACCGGCGACGGCGAAGACTCCCCGATCGCCGACTCGAGGGCCACCACCGAGACGATGACGAGCACCAGGATGAGAACCACCGCGGCCGCCGTCTTCCTGAGATCCTCGGGGCGATGGAGACCCAGACTCCACCAGGTCAGCCCCCTCGCCCTCAGCCGCCAGGTCGCCACGGCGAGGGTCACCAGGGAGTTGAGCAGCACGTTCCCCATGACGCCCAGGGCAGGCACCGACACCATGCGGATGAGGAACATGACGCTCAGAAACGCCGCCAGGTCGATGAGCGCCGCTTTGCGATCCACACCTGAAGCGGGCGCGGGCTTCATGGTCCTCCAGTCCCGGAGCCCAGGCCGCGGACGAAGGGGAGGACGTCCCGCGAGTAGTAGGGCTCCTGCGTCCCCCAGAAGAGGTAGTCCAGCCCCAGCCGGTCGCGCGCGAAGCGATACAGTTCCGGCACCGTGACCGGCCTCCCGGTGGCCGGATTCCGGTCCTCGAGGTTCCCGTCCTGCACCGCCACGCCTGCGCGGATCCTGGGTCCGCGGGCGGCGATCAGCGGGTAGCTGTGATTCTGCTGCCCTTTGCGGTGCGGGAGCAGGTCGGGTCCGCCCACGCCCACACCGATCCTGGCGGCGTGCGCGTGGACGGCCCGCAGGTAGCCGCGGTCGGTCCAGGGAAGCCATTCTCCCGGCATGAAATTGGCGTACACGATCACCTGCGAGCGCGGGAAGGCGTTGCGCGCCGCGGACATGATCGCCTCGACGGCCTGGACGTACCGCTCGTAGGTGAACCCCGGGGGATGGTGCTTGCCGCCGTGGCCGAACCCGACGGCGGTCTCGGCCAGAGTCAGGCCTTCGATCCGCCCGTCCACCTCCCTGCCCAACGCCTCGAGCAGCCGGGCGAAGCGGGCGCGCACGCCCGCATCCCAGCGACGCGCCACCCAGCCGTCGAACCAGACCTTCGACTCGTCGTCCCCTTCGGACTCGTATTTGCGGGCCACGCCGCCTCCGAAGGCCGGGTCGGTTCGGAGGTAGTCGGGCACGGGGACCCGCTCGGAGAACGACACGTCCTGAACCTGCACGAAGAGCCGCTTGCCGTGCCTCTCGAGGAACTCGAGGTCGTCCAGCAGGGGTTGAAGCGCATACCGGTCCCGCTCGGGTTCCAGCTCACGCCAGGTGTATTTCAGCTGCGCCCCGGCGAGGTTCCCGTTGTCGAGAAAGGTGGGCTCCGAGATGCGGTGGCGCTCACTGCCGAAGAAGACGAAGTTGCGGGGTGCGTCACCGCTGCCGCCCTCCGAGGCGATGAACCCGGCCGCGAGGGCACCGAT
>JBFGHG010000232.1:0-5670 GCA_041578395.1 Acidobacteriota bacterium | reverse complement strand
GCCCGCCAGCGAGGACAGGTCCAGGAGGGTCTGGATGAAGGCCCCGCCCGTGCTGCCCGAAAAAGCCGCCCGGCCTGCCAGGGGATTCCCGAACTGGTTGGAGACGACGGTGTTGTACTCACCCCCGTCCATCACCATGAACTCCCCCCCGTCGAACCAGCTCGAGCCCCCGTCCGTGCTCAGCTCCACGACTCCGCCGTCGAAGGCCGTCGCTCCGTCGTTCGCGATCTCCAGGTCGAAGCGGTGGCGGAATGCGAGCGCGATCACCTGGGCGTCCGCCGGCAGCTGGATCGAGTCGCGCAGGATCAGCCGCTGATCTTCGACCACGGAGAGGTTCTCGGCGAAGTAGGCGAAGTTGCCGCTGAAAGCGGGGCCGAAGTTGCGGACCCAGGTGGCGCCGCCGGTGGCCGAGCTGGCCGTCCAGGCGGCTGCGGACGTCTCCACGTCGTCGAAGAAGAGGGCCGCGAGCCGTGTCGACGGAATCGCCGCGTCCCGGACCGCGCGGACCCGGAGGTTGTTGCTGTCGGCGATCAGCAGGTCGCCGTCCGCGGTCACTTCGAGCCCGATGGGAAAAAACAGGGAGGCATTCGTGGCCTGCGATCCGTCCTCCAGCCGGCAGTCGGCGAAGAGGCAGAAGTTGCCGGCGGCCGTGGTGAGCATCCCCGTCTGGCCATCGACGCGGCTCACGGCGAAGAAGTCTGAGACGAACAGGTTGCCGGCTCCGTCCAGCGCCACCCCTTCGGGCAGCGGGAGGGCCGTGTCGGTGCCAGCCACGTTGTCCAGCAGACGGCACTGGTCCTCGGGCTGATCGTTGAAGAAGATGGGGTCGAGGTCCCCGAACAGTCCACAGCCGTTGCCCGCCACCGTCTGGATGATCCCGGTGACCCGGTTGATGACGCGAACGCGGTTGGTGAGCAGGTCGGCAAAGAAGATGTTGCCGTTGGGGTCCACCGCAATGTCCTGCGGGAATCCGAGGGTGGCCGCCGCCGCGGGGCCGCCGTCCCCCAGCGGGCACAGGTCCGGCCCGAACACGGGGCAGTCGCCGCCGGCAATCGTCACCAGCAGCCCCGAGGAGAGGTCCAGCCGCCGGATCCGGTTGTTGCAGGTGTCGGCGATCAGCAGGCTGCCGTCGACGTCCAGCGCCAGGTTGTCGGGTTCGGCCAGGTTCGCTTCCAGCGCCGGGCCGTCGCCGTTGAAGTTGGGCTCGGTGCAGCCGCCGGTCCCGGTTCCACTGCCGGCGACCGTGGTGATCCGGCCGGTGGCGGCGTCGACCCGGCGGATGCGGTTGCCGAAGGTGTCGGCGATGAAAAGGTTTCCGGCCGCGTCCACCTCCATGTCCGAGGGAGCCGAGAGCGAGGCGCTGGTGGCCGCCCCGCCGTCCCCGTCCGACTCGAAGATGCCGTCACCGGCGACCGTGGTGATCGTCCCGCTGGATGC
Source organism: Acidobacteriota bacterium (assembly GCA_041578395.1). GTDB lineage: Bacteria > Acidobacteriota > UBA6911 > RPQK01 > JANQFM01 > JBFGHG01. Next base: position 4,233 of record JBFGHG010000232.1, on the reverse strand, counting down.
GTCCACCCGGCGGATGCGGTTTCCGCCCGGGTCGGCGATGAAGAGGTTGCCGCCGCTGTCCTCCACGACCGCGGTCGGGTAGCCGATGGCGGCGGCCGAGGCGGCGCCGCCGTCGCCCGAAGAGCCGCCCTCGCCGGTTCCGGCGAAAGTGGAGATGATCCCCGTCACACCGTTGACCGCGCGTACCCGTCTTGCCGCCAGCTCGGTGATGAAGACGTTGCCTGCGCCGTCCACGGTGACCCCGAAGGGCAAGGCGAGTCCCGCGTTGGTGGCGGCTCCGCCGTCGCCCGAATGGGTGTTGGAGCCATTCCCGGCGATGGTGGCGATGCGTCCGTTGGAGGCGTCGACGCGCCGGATGCGGCTGTTCCCCAGATCCACGACGTAGATGTTGCCGGCACCGTCCACCGCGACGTCCTGGGCGACGCGCAGACACGCCTGGGAGGCCGCTCCGCCGTCTCCGCAAAAATCCGCCACCCCGGTCCCCACCACCGTGGAGATCCGGCCCGTGGCCGCGTCCACCCGCCGGACCACGTGGTTGAAGGCGTCGGCGATGTAGAGGTTCTCGCCGGCGTCCAGCGCCAACCCGGTCGGAAAGGCCAGCTCCGCCTGGGAGGCCGCTCCGCCGTCTCCGGAGAACCCCCGGGTCCCCGTGCCGGCCACCAGCCGCATCCGTCCGGTGGCGGCCTCGACACGGTAGACGCGGTCGGCGGAGATTGCGAAGAAGTCGTCCGAATCGGAGAAGTAGACGTCTCCGCGGGAGTCCACCACGATGCCCTCCGGTCCGACCATCGGGCTCTCGGTGGCCGGCGCCCCCACCGCCACGTCCCCGAAGCGCCCGTTGCCGGCGATGGTCTGGATGACACCGGTGGCGGCGTCGATCCGCCGAATCCGGATGTTGTTCGTGTCCGACACGTAGATGTTCCCCTGGCGGTCCACCGCCACGCCCTGGGGCTTGTCCAGCCGGGCGGCCACCGCCGGTCCGCCGTCCCCCGAGAAGCCGCGGATGCCCGTTCCCGCCACCGTCGTGATGACGCCCGAAGCGCGGTCCACGCGGCGGATCCGGTGATTGAGGGTGTCCGCGATCAGCAGGTTGCCGGCCGCGTCCACCACCGAGACGAAGGGGAAGTTGATCGACGCCTCCGGGGCGGGGTTGCCGTCCCCCGCGAAGGTCGTCCCTCCCGCGACGGTGGTGATCTCCCCCGAGCGCAGGCTCGCCAGCGGAATCGGCGTCACCAGCAGCTCGCGCTGGGCGAGGCCGCCCCGGGTGCGCACCGTCACCGTCATGCGGCCGCTGGGCAGCGAGCCGGGCAGGGGAGCGACGATGCGGTTGGTGGCGGTCACGCGCGGGTTGTCGATCACCCGGCCCGCGATCACCACCAGCGCGTCGGGCGAGAAGTTGCGGCCGCGGATGATCAGGTTGCCCCCGCCCGCGCTGCTCACCTGGGACGGCGAGAGGCTGGTGATCTGGGGCGGAGCGTATTGCAGCTGCCGGCCCGCCCCGCCGGCGTCGGCCACCAGCAGCCGGCCGCCGCCGGGCACGTAGAGGCCGCGGGGGGCGTCGAAGGTGCCCTGCTGGCCGGCCGGCACCACCTGGCCGCTCTGCAGGACGATGCGGACGCGGTTGCGCCCCGGCTCGCTGACGTAGACGTTGCCGACCGAGTCGACGGCCACCGCCTCGGGGGCCTCGAAGCTCTCGGAGGCGGCGCCCTTGGCCGAGGCCATGCTCTTCCAGCGGGCCTTCAACGCCGCGCCCCCCGCCGAGAGCGTCTGCACCACCCCGTCGGCCTGCACCCGCCGCACCCGACCGTTCCCGGTGTCCGCCACCACCACCGTCTGGGGCGGAAGCGGCAGCATCATCAATTCACGCTGCAGCTGCTCCTCCAGCGTCTCGGCCAGCAGGGCGATCCCGGCCGGGCTGGAAAAGCGGGCCGCGCTGCCGGTGCCGTCCCGGTCGCCGGGAGAGCCGGCCCGGCCGGCCACGGTGAAGACTTCTCCCGTGTTCAGGTCGATGCGGCGGATGGTGTGGTTGCCGCTGTCGACCACCCACAGGAAGCCCGCCTCGTCGATCACCAGCCCCTGCGGGCGGTTGAACTGGGCCTGGGCGCGGGGCCCGTCGCGGCTGCCGGCCTGCCCGGTCCCGGCCAAAGTGTCCACCTGTCCGTCCATGGCGATGCGGCGCACCACGTGGTTGTCCGTGTCGGCCACGTAAAGGACGCCCCGGCCCTGGTCGAAGGCCATCTGGGTGGGTCCGTTGAAGCGGGCCTGAGCCCGCTGGCCGTTGCGCAGTCCCGCCGTGTCGGCCACGCCGGCGTAGGCTACGGGGTTGGCGCCCAGGTTCTCCGACCTCAAGAGGCGGTGCCGGAGAGCCTCGGCCATGTAGACCCGTCCCGCCAGGTCCGCGGTCAGCCCCACCACCTGGAAGGCGGTAGAGCCCTGCTCGAGCGAGGTCACCGCGATCACGCTGGTCAACACCTGGCCGCCGGCCTGGACCGTGAGCGTGGAGAACCCGTTGGCCCGCCCCGTGATCCGTCCCTGAGCGTCCACGGTCGCCACCGACGTGTCGAGGCTCGAATAGGTGGCGGGGAAGTCGTCGCGGGTCTCGCCGTCCGTGTCGATCACCATGGCCCGGACGCTCAGCATGTTCCCCCGGTTGACGGCGATCTCGCCGACCTGGCTGGCGTCCAGCCGCAGGGTGGCGGGGCTGGCCGTGTTGCCCGGCCGCAGCTGGCGTCCCCCGCCCGGCTGTACGTCCAGGTCGAAGCTGCTGGCGGTCTCTCCCAGCAGCGGAATCTCGAGGGGTCCGCCTCCGATCAGCTCCGAGCGGGTGAAGCTCAAGGTGAAGCGGCTGGTCGCCGACCCGTCCGGGTTGAGGTAGATCAGCCGCGTCGAAAACCCCTGGCCGAATCCGAGCTGGGGGAAGATCAGCGTGGTGGCCGTGGGAGGCCGCGTCAGGTCGGCCACCGGCAGCGTGGTCAGGATCGGGTGGCCGCGCGAGTTGGAGGTCAGCTTGAGCGTGATGGGGACCACCGCGGCGCCGCTGCGGATTTCGAGCTGTCCGGTAAACCCGGGGGAGAGGCCGAAGAGGGTGTCGGCGAAGGCGGAGAAGTGTCCGCCCGCCGGCAGCGACATGCGGCGGCTCTCGAGCTGCAGGCCATTGCGGTCCAGCAGGTTGAGCGTCAGCTCGGCGGGCCCGTCGGGAGAGGCCACCGCCACTCCGGTCTGGGTCCCCGCGAAGTCGACGAAGACCCGGGCCACCGTGGTCTCCTCGATCGCCCCCACGCCCGCTTCGGAGAAGAGCCGGCCCTGGCCGTCGCGGAACTGGAAGACGGCCGTCCCGGCCGGGGCCCGATTCCCCGAGTCCAGCTCCACCACCCCATACCCCTGCACGAGGCCGGAGGAGAGGGTGAGCTGGGCCTGGAAGGCGCCGTCAGGCTCCAGCGTGAAGGGGATGCTCGAGACCGTGGAGCCGCTCACCTGCACCCGCATGGGGGTGCCGTCCGAGGCGGTGAGCCGGACGCGGCCGGTCAGCCGGCTCGAGCCGGGGTTGATGAGGATGATCTGGCTGGAGAGCCCCATCCCCGCGCCCAGGTGGGGGAAGACGATCCGCGAGCCGCCCGCGGCGGCGTCCAGGTCGGCGACCGGCAGGGTGGCCAGCAGCGCTTCGCCCCGCACGTTGAGGCTCTGGCGGATGGTCAGGGCCGCCACCCGCCCGGAGCCGCGCGCCCGGAAGGTCAGCGTGCCGGAAAAGTCGGCGGACAGGTCCGGGAAGAGCTGCCCCGGCCCCCGCACGAACTGCGCGGTGTGCTGGCCCGGCCCCAGCGTCAGCACCTGGGTCCCCGTCTCGCGGCCCTGCGTGTCGCGCAGCGTGAAGTCGAGGGTGACGCTCTGGCTGCCGGCGTTGACCAGCGCCAGCCCGGTGGCGGTGGCCGTCTCGTCCACGAAGATCCGTCCGGCCCGGATCGGCTCCACCGCGGCCACGCCGGCCTCGGCGGTCAGCACCCCGCCCTGGCGGGTGCTGAACAGGGCGCTGGCCACCGGCAGGCGGCTGCCGGGCGCGGCGGTGATCACGCCGTAGCCGACCAGCACTCCGCCCTGGGAAAGGACGGTCGGGACGACACTCAGCAGAGCCGACAGGACGAGCAACAGCAGAGCGAGTCGCAGCGGGAGTCTCGATACGGCACGCGGCGCACTTCGATCAGGGGTCGAGAGGGTCATGAGAAAGGGTCTCCTGTT
>JBFGHG010000231.1:0-5677 GCA_041578395.1 Acidobacteriota bacterium | reverse complement strand
CATGCCCTGGATGCGGCCGCGCCGGCTGTTCAGGTCTCCCATCACGTCTCCGGCGCTCTCCTCCGGAACGTACACCTCGACGTTCATGATCGGCTCGAGCAGCACCGCCCGGGCCGCCTCCATCCCCTTCTTGAAAGCCAGCGAACCGGCGATCTTGAAGGCCATTTCCGACGAGTCGACGTCGTGGTAGCTGCCGTCGTACAGGACCACCTTGAAGTCCACCACCGGGTAGCCCGCCAGGTACCCCTTGTCGGCCGCCTCCTGAATTCCCTTCTCCACCGCGGGAATGTACTGGCGCGGAATGGAGCCGCCGAAGATCTCGTTCTCGAACTGGAAGCCGGCGCCCCGCTCCAGCGGCTCCATCTTGATCTTGCAGTCGCCGTACTGGCCGTGTCCGCCGGTCTGCTTCTTGTGGCGCCCCTGCACGTCGGCCGATCCCGTGATGGTCTCGCGGTAGGGCACCTTGGGGGGCTTGAGCAGGACTTCCACGCCGTACTTCTTCTTCAGCTTGGCCACCACCACCTCGACGTGCAGCTGACCGCTGCCCGAGAGCAGGAACTCGTTGGTCTGGGGGTCACGGCGGAAGCTGACCGAGGGGTCTTCCTCGAGCAGACGGCTGATGGCGCCGCTGATCTTCTCCTCGTCGCCGCGGCTCTTGGGTTCGACGGCGAAGCTGATGGCCGGCTCCGGAAAGGTGACCTTGGGAAACAGCTTCTTGAAGGACGAGTGCGCCAGCGTGTCTCCGGTGACGGTCTCTTTCAGCTTGAGCACGCCGCACAGGTCGCCGGCCTTCACCTCCGGCACCGGATCGTGGCTCTTTCCCTGAAACACCTGCAGAGTTCCCAGCCGCTCGTCCTGGCGGCGGGCGACGTTTTCGAGCGTGTCGTCCGACTTCACGTTACCGCTGAATACCTTGAGCAGGTTGATCCGGCCGGCGAAGGGGTCGGCCAGCGTCTTGAAGACATAGGCGGCCGCGGGGCCGTCGCCGGACACTTCGACGGTCCCCTGCTCGCCGCCGTCGCCGTCCACCAGCGCCACGGGAGCCCGTTCCAGGGGACTGGGAAAGAGTGCGACGGCGTGGTCCAGCAGCTGTTTGACCCCGATGTTGGCAGTGCTGGAGACCACGAAGGCCGGGTAGATCTTCCGCTCGCGGATCGACTGCCGCAGCCCGCGCACCAGGTCCTCGTCCCCCAGCGTCCCCTCCTCGAAGAACTTCTCCATCAGCTCGTCGTCGCTCTCGGCGATCATCTCCACCAGCTCTTCCCGGCGGCTCTCGGCGTCCTTCTTCAGGTCCTCGGGAATCTCCTCCTCGGTGAAGTTCCCGCTGCCGTCCGGCGTGTAGCGGTAGGCCTTGTTGGCGATCAGGTCGACGATCCCGGTGAAGTCCTGCTCCTGGCCGATCGGCAACTGCACCGGGACCACTTCCCGGCCGAAGGCTTCGTGCAGCGACTTCAGCGTCCGGCGGAAGCTGGCGCGGTCGCGGTCCAGCTTGGAGATGACGATGGCGCGCGGCAGCTCGTTCTCCTCGCAGAACTCCCACACCTTCTCGGTCTGGACCTCCACGCCCGCCACGGCGTCCACCACCGTGAGGCCGATCTCGGCGGCGATCAGGCAGGCCTTGGTGTCCATGATGAAGGCGCTGTAGCCCGGCGTGTCCAGCAGGTTGAGCTTGCACTTGTTCCATTCGCAATGGGCCAGGGCGGTGTTGATCGTTATCTTGCGCTCGATCTCGTCCTCGTCGTAGTCCGTCACGGTGTTGCCGTCGTCGACCCGGCCCAGCCGGTTGACGGCTCCGGTGCAGAAAAGGAAGGCGCTGACCAGCGAGGTCTTGCCCGCGTCGCCGTGCCCGATCACTCCCACGTTGCGGATGCTCTCGCTGTCGTATGGCTTCATAGGGGCTCCTTATGCGCTATAGTTGAAGTCCGGCACTGTAACACAGCGACTTCAGGCTTTTCAATTTCCCGAACCGCGCCTGGGACGGGCGTTTGGGAGGGGGTCACGAGGGTGCGATCGAGGCGTTGGGCAGCGGGTTTCGGAGCCATGGTTGCCGGCCTCGTGCTGGCCGCCTGCGGGCAGATCGCGGCGGACGGGGAAACGGTCGACGGCCAGCGCGCGCTGGCTCACGCCGAGGCGATCGTGGCCTACGGGCCCCACCCCCCGGGCAGCAACGCCCAGCGCGAGGTCGGACTCTACCTGATCGGGCAGCTGCGCGAGCTGGGCCTGGAGGTCCGGACGGACGCCTTCCCGGCGATGACCCCGAAGGGCACGCTGGACATGGTCAACGTCTGGGGGGTGCTGGCAGGCGAGACCGAAGAGGTCCTGATCCTGGCCAGCCACTACGACTCCAAGCTCTTCGAGGGCTTCCGCTTCGTGGGTGCCAACGACCCGGCCGCCTCGGCCGGCCTGGTGCTGGAACTGGCGCGGGTCCTGAAAGCCCGCAATCCGACCCCCTTCACGCTCTGGTTCGTCTTCTTCGACGGCGAGGAGGCGCTCGAAACCTGGACCGATCAGGACAGCCTCTACGGCAGCCGGCGTTTCGTGCGGCGGCTGCAGAACCAGGGAGAGATCGGCAAGCTCCGCGCCATGCTGCTGCTGGACCTGGTGGGGGGCAAGACCCTCCAGCTGTACCGGGAAAGCAATTCCACCCCCTGGCTCAGCTCGATCCTCTGGTCGCGCGCGGCGCGGATGGGCCTCGAGGACCTGTTTCCCACCCGGGGGACGCGGGCCGTCACCGACGATCACCTCCCCTTCCTGGAGGCGGGGGTGCCCGCCGTCGACCTGGTCGACCTCAGCTACCCGTACTGGCACACCGCCGAGGACACCGTGGACAAGCTCTCGGCGGAGAACCTGGGCAAGGTCGGGGAAGTGGTCCGGACGTCCCTGCCCGAGATCGCCCGCCACCTCCGGCAACCCTGAACGTCCCATGCGCCTGCTCTACGCACTCACCGTCCTCCTTTTGCTGCCGCAGGCTCCTTCCCTGGAAGGAATCCGGCCGCGGGCGCGCGAGCTGGGAATCGAGGTGGGGGTGCTGCCGCCGGGCCGCTGGAACGCGATCACGGACGTGGCGGGCGTGCGGGTGGGCCACGCCACGCTGATCCGGGGCGACGACGTCCGCACGGGGGTGACGGCGGTGCTGCCTCACGGGGGGAACCTCTTCACCGACAAGGTGCCCGCGGCCGTCTACGTGGGTAACGGCTTCGGGAAGCTGATGGGATCGACGCAGGTGCGCGAGCTGGGCAACCTGGAAACGCCCATCCTGCTGACGGCCACGCTCAACGTCCCGCGCGTGGCCGATGCGCTGCTGGACTACATGCTGGCGCTGCCGGGCATGGAGGAGGTCCGCTCCATCAACCCCGTGGTGGGCGAGACCAACGACGGCTACCTCAACGACATCCGCCGCCGGGCGGTGGGCCGCGACGAGGTGTTCGCCGCGCTCAGCGGCGCCGCCTCGGGTCCCGTGGAAGAGGGGAGCGTGGGGGCCGGCACCGGGACCGTCTGCTTCGGTTTCAAGGGGGGCATCGGCACCTCCTCGCGCAAGGCCCAGACGGGCGGGGCCGAGTACGTGGTGGGCGTCCTGGTTCAGAGCAACTTCGGCGGAGTGCTCCGCATCGCCGGCGCTCCAGTAGGACGCGAACTGGAGCGGGAGGGAATCCGGGGACGCGACTCGCACGACGGTTCCTGCATGATCGTCGTCGCCACGGACGCCCCGCTGGACGCGCGCAACCTGGAGCGGCTGGCCGCCCGCGCCATGCTGGGTTTGGGGGTGACCGGGGGCTATTCCAGCAACGGCAGCGGCGACTACGTGATCGCTTTTTCCACCCACCCGGGACTGCGCATTGGAGGGGACGGGGCGCGGCTGCCGGCGGCCCTGCTGCTGCCCAACGAACAGACCAGCCCCCTCTTTCTGGCAGTCAAGGAAGCCACCGAAGAGGCCATCTACAATTCGCTGCTGCGGGCCCGTGACGTGACCGGGTACCGGGGGCGGCAGGTGCGGGCGCTGCCGCTCGAACCGCTGCGGGAGATCCTTCGCCGTCACGGGGTCTCGAGCACTCCCGACCCGGGACGCTGACCTCGGACCTCCCGGCCTCCCTGCTGGAAATCTGTCATACTCTGAGGCTTTCGAATCCTGGAGAAGAAGAGACATGCAACTGGACTGGGAGAAGCTTCTGCAACAGATCACCGAGCTGACCGCGCAGTGGGGCCTGAAGGTCTTGGGCGGCCTGGTGGTCCTCATCATCGGCTACGTGATCGCGGGCTGGGTGGCCCGACGCATCCGGGCGATCCAGGCCGGGCCGCTCGACCCCACGCTCATGCCCACCATCGCCAAGGTGGTGCGGCTGCTGGTGCTGGCGCTGACGCTGGTAGCGGTCCTGAGCACCTGGGGAATCCCCATCGCCAGCCTGCTGGCGGTGCTGGGCGCGGCCGGCCTGGCCATCGGCCTGGCGCTGCAGGGCACCCTCTCCAACGTGGCCGCCGGGTTGATCCTGCTGACGATGCGCCCCTTCGAGGTGGGCGACACCATCGACGTGGGCAGTTCGGCGCGGCTGACCGTGGACGAGATCGGCCTGATCATGACCAAGCTGCGCACGCCCGACAACATCTTCGTGGCCATGCCCAACTCGCTGCTGTGGGGCCGGGAGATCCAGAACCTGACCCGCCACCCGACCCGGCGGGTGGACATGGTGGCCGGCATCGCCTACGGCGACGACATCGACAAGGCGATGCGGATCATCCACGAGGTGCTGGCCGAAGACGCGCGCATCCTGAAGGAGCCGGCGCCGATGGTGGCCGTCGGCAGCCTGGGAGACAGCTCGGTCAACATCCTGGTCCGCCCCTGGGTCAACACGCCCGACTACTACAACGTCAACCGGGACTTCCAGAAGGCGATCAAACAGCGCTTCGACGCCGAAGACATCAGCATCCCGTTCCCCCAGCGCGACGTCCACCTGCACCAGGTTTCGTGACGGGGTCAACGCCACGAAATCCAATTTTCAACTCTGTTTTTTGGATTTTGCAGCTGTGACCCCGGCCTGGTAGCCGAGGCGGTAGATCTCTTCGACGCGGCCGACTTCGAAGAGGCCGAAGCCGGCGGTCTCCGGCTCGATCGCCAGGTGGCAGCGGGCCAGGCGGGACTCGGCGTTGGCCCACATGGCCAGATCGAGCGTGCGGCTGGCGACCTTCAGGAAGCCTTCGGAGGGAGGCCGGGGGCGGATGGGGTTGACGTTGACGCCGATCACCGTCGAGCAGCGCTCGAGCAGCGGCTCCACCGGAAGGTTGTTGAGAAGCCCGCCGTCCGCGTACTGCTCCCCCCCGATCTCCCGGGGCCGAAACAGCAGCGGGACGCAGGCCGAGGCCGTCACGTACTCCAGGACGGGCCCCTCCGAGGCGATCTCCGCCCGCCCCCGGGTCAGGTTGGAGACGGACACGAAGAGCGGTTTCCGAAGCTGGTCGAACCGCTCGGCGGCGACGTAGGACCGAAGCGCCTCGTACAGCGGCTGCGAGTCCACCAGCCCCCGCAGCGGCAGCGACGCGCGCAGGATCTGAAACAGCGGCGTGCTCTTGAAGATCAGCAGGATCTCGGCGGGAGAGTGCCCCGCCGCGTACAACACTCCCACCATCGCGCCCACGCTGGCCCCGGAGACCGCCTCCACCCGGACCCCCGCCTCCTCCAACGCCT
>JBFGHG010000230.1:0-5696 GCA_041578395.1 Acidobacteriota bacterium | reverse complement strand
GGCATTTTCGTTATTCAACCCAAATACAAGAACCACGTGCTGGTTGGCACGGTGACCGGCACGGTTCCATATGTGAGCATGCTGCGGAAGTTCCTGAATGACCCTGAGTGGCTCGCGGACCAGGAGATTCCTCGCTCCGAACACCGTTTTTTCGTTCTGGAGGGCGCGAGCTACGTGCACGAGCTTGGCTATGATGAGGAGCTGGGCAAGATGGCGGCCCCCCGGATGGACTCGCTCGAGGACGGCGTCAACTGCGGCTCCTGCCATTTCGTGGAGGTGCTCTGGCCCTACGGCGGCGCCAACGAAACGCTGGGTCCTTACCACACCGAACGGGGCCACGGCGGCAAGCCGGCCAAGGCCTTCGACAACTTCGCTCTGTGCGGGGCCTGCCACGGCCGGGCGGCGGCGGACTACCGGCCCGAGGGCCTGGCCGAGAATTCGGGGTTCTACCACGACCAGACGTCGAAGTTCGCCTTCGCGGCCGGGGAAAGCGACTGCGCGGGCTGCCACATGCCCGCCTCCCAGGGGCTGCTGACGACGCTGCGGGTGTTCAAGGACCTGCCCGAGCGCACCGTCCGCGAGCACTCCTTCATCGGCGACCGCTGGGGGATGCTGGCGGAGAAGCTCGGATTCGAGCTGGAGACCGGAGCCAACGGCGCACGGCTGATCGTGACCAACCGGGGAGTGGGCCACCCGCTCCGGGTCAAGCCCTCCACCCGACTGATTCTGGAGGTGATGATCCTGCGCGGCGGCACGGTGGCGGATGCGCTCTCGGTCGAAGTCCCCGTGGGGCCGGAGCTGGCCTTCGGCGAAAGCCACTCGGTGCCGTTGGGGACGAAGCTCGAGGCGGGGGACTCGCTGCGGGTGGAGGTGGTTCGCAAGGGCCCCAACAACTTCCGCGACACGGTGCTCGAACGCACGCTGGAGCCGTAGGAAGATGATCGAGATCCAACCCGTGACCCGTTGCACTTGCAGCACCCGGCGGTAGCTCTGGCATAATCGTCGAGGCGACGGGTTTCGCGGGTTGGTGCCACGTTGTTTCGTGTGGCTCTTGCGGCGCTTCTGACGCTGGCCCTCCAGTGGGGATACCAGCCGGCGCCTGCCGGTATTTCGGAGGTCGGCGAGCTGGCGGAAACCGAACGCCGGCAGCGCCGGATTCCCGATCTCTCGGTGGTGGTTCTACGGGGCGACGACGAGCTGCTGGCGCAGGGCTACGGGCGAGCCGAACTGGGTCGGACGGACCCGGTGACGGCGCGAACAGTCTTCCAGCTGGGTTCGATCAGCAAGCAGTTTCTGGCCGCCCTGGTGGTCGCTCTGGCTGCCGACGGGACGCTCTCTCTCGACGATCCGGCGGTCCAGCATCTCCCGGACTTCCCCCGGCTCCCGCCGGATCTGCGGGTGCGTCACCTGCTCGAGCACACCTCCGGAGTGCGCGAGCTGTTCACCCTTCCCGAGTCCGAAACCGCCTACCACGACCTGAGCCGCAGCCGGGAAGAGCTGGCGGAGGCCGTGCGCTACGCCCCGGTCGATTTTCCGCCCGGGTCCCGGTGGTCCTACAGCAACACCAACTACACCCTGCTCGCCTTCCTGGTGGAACGGTTGACCTCACGGCCCTACGAGCGGGCACTGGCCGAGCGCTTCTTCGAGCCGCTGGGGCTCTCCTCGTTGCGGCAGTGCCGTCGACCTTGCCCGCTGGTTTCGCCTGCTCAGCAGCGATCGGGTGCTGTCCGAAGGCGGATTCCAGCGGATGACCGAAGCGGCGCGGCTGATCGGCGGAGAGCGCGCGCCCTACGGATTCGGGCTCTCGCTGGTGCGGGCCGGGCCGGAGTCCAGGGGATCGGTCACACGCTGAGACGCACCCGCAGTCGAAAGGAGAACACGGGATGACTCGATACCGGCAGGACTTACCTCAACTCGGCGGCGATTTCTTCCTCAGCGACGGAGGCATCGAAACCACGCTCATCTTCCTGGAGGGGCAGGATCTGCCCTATTTCGCGGCCTTCCATCTCCTGCGCAGTGCCCACGGGAAGGAGGTCTTGCGAAAGTACTTCCGGACCTACGCGGAGCTGGCGGGCCGAGTCGGCGCGGGGCTGGTGCTGGAGAGCGCGACCTGGAGGGCCAATCCGGACTGGGCCGGCCGGCTCGGCTACGACGAGAAAGCCCTGGCCGACGCCAACCGCCAGGCAGTCGAACTGCTCGAGGAGGTCCGAAGCGCCCACGAAACGGCGCAAACTCCGATCGTCCTCAGCGGCTGTGTGGGTCCGCGCGGAGACGGGTACGTCGCGGACAGCGCCATGTCCGAGCAGGAGGCGTTGGACTACCACGCGGGGCAGATCGAGACCTTCGCCGGCACGGCCGCCGACCTGGTCACGGCGATCACGATGAACTACGCGGAGGAGGCGGCCGGCATCGCGCGGGCCGCCCGGCGGGCCGACATGCCCGTAGTGATTTCTTTCACAGTCGAAACCGACGGCCGGCTTCCCACGGGGCAGCCCCTGGGCGACGCCGTCGCCCAGGTGGACGAGGCCACCGACGGCTGCGTGGCCTATTTCATGATCAACTGCGCCCATCCCAGCCATTTCGACCAGGCGCTGTCCGGAGACGAGTCCTGGGCGGCGCGCGTCCGCGGCCTGCGGGCCAACGCCTCGCGCATGAGCCATGCCGAGCTGGACGAGGCGGAGGAACTGGACGCCGGGGATCCCGCCGAGTTGGCCCGCCACTACGCCCAACTGCGGAGGCGGAAGCTGAAGCATCTCAACGTGATGGGCGGATGATGCGGCACCGACCACCGCCACGTCGAGCAGATCGCGTCCGAGTGCCTGCCGCTGGTCCGGGGCGCGGGAAGTTGACGGGCGCTCTTCGAGGGCGCTCCCTCCAGGCCCTCGTTCTCGCTCGTGCGGGCCGCGAACGTCTCCTTCCTCCAGCTGGTTTGACGGTTTTTCCTGTTTCCGCCGCCCGCCGTTCCTCTAGAGTGGTCCCTAAGGAGGACCCACGACCATGTCTCGAACCTCGAAGATCTGTCGTCGACTCGCACTTGCGGCGGCCATCGCCGTCACGTTCCTCCCGGAGTGGTCCGCCCGGGCCGGGCAGGAGACTCCCCCCGCCGAAACCGCTGCCGACTCTGCCGAAAAAGCGTGGGCCCCGCTGAAGCTGCTGGAAGGGAACTGGGAAGGGCGGATCAGCGGAAAACTGGGGACCGGCACAGCCGTCCGCAGCTACGAGTTCGTGATGGGCGGCCTCTACCTGGTCAGCCGGCACGACTCCGTTCGCCTGCCCCAGGAGAAGAGCCCGCAGGGCGATCAGCACCAGGAGCTGGGGGTCTTCAGCTTCGACCGCCAGCGACGCACGATCGTGTACCGCGAGTTCATGAGCGAAGGCGTGGTGGTGCGGTCTCCGTGCAGAGTGGACGGCATGAAGGTGGTCTGCACCACCGAATTCGTGGAAAGCGGGCCCGGAATCCGGGCCCGGTTGACGCTGGAGATCCAGGACCGCTACCGGTTCACCGAGATCTACGAACTGGCCTTCCCGGGCGAAGAATTGGAGCTGTACTTCACCAACCGCTGGACGCGCACGCCCAGCCGCTGAGCGGGAGCGAGCCGGAGGTCAGTCGTCCAGGTCGGCGATGACGGGAGCGTGGTCCGAGGCGATCATCCCGTCCTTCTTCTTGCGGTAGTCGCGGTCCACCTGCACCTCCCGGACGCGGCTCGCCAAGGTGGAGGTAGCCAGCAGCAGGTCGATGCGCAGGCCCTGGTTGCGGTGAAAGGCGCCGGCCCGGTAGTCCCACCAGCTGAAGCCCGGGGTGTCCGGGTGCCGATCGCGAAACACGTCGCGCAGGCCCCACCGCTGCAGGCGCGCGTTCCGGTCGCGCTCTTCGTCGGTGTGGAAGATGCTCCCCCGCAGGTATTTCTCGTTCCAGGAGTCGATGGGGGCGGGGCACAGGTTGAAGTCACCGCACACCACCAGGGAATCGCCCGGGTCGTGGCTGCGAGCCACCCACTCATGCAGCGTGTCGAGCCAGCGCAGCTTCTCCTGGAAGTCGGGGTGACGGACCGATTTGCCGTTGGGGACGTACACGGTGGCGAAGGCCAGCCCCGCGGTAGAGGCGCACAGCATCCGCGCCCCCGACTCCTGCTCGCCCGGCAGGCCCTCCTGGACCAGTTCCAACGGCTGGCGGCTCAGGATGGCGACACCGTTCCAGGCCTTCTGGCAGTGGGCCAGCGTATGGTAGCCGTCCTCCTCGAAGACCTCCGCCGGGAACTGCTCCGCGTCGACCTTCAGCTCCTGCAGCCCCACCAGGTCGGGCCGGCGCGCGTCCAACCAGTGCCGGACGAACTCCAGCCGGGCCCGCAGCCCGTTGATGTTCCAGGTCGCGATCCGCATCGCGCCGCTACTCGCCGAACTGGATCCCCTGCGCCAGCGGCAGCTCGGTGGACCAGTTAATGGTGTTGGTCTGGCGTCGCATGTACGCCTTCCAGGAGTCGGAGCCGGACTCGCGCCCGCCGCCCGTCTCCTTCTCGCCCCCGAACGCCCCGCCAATCTCCGCCCCGCTGGTGCCGATATTGACGTTGGCGATGCCGCAGTCCGACCCCTCGGCAGACAGGAAGGTCTCCGACTCCAGCACGTTGGTCGTGAAGATGGCGCTGGAGAGCCCCTGCGGGACGCCGTTGTGAATCTCGATCGCCTCCTCGAGGCGGTCGTACTCCATCACGTAGAGGATCGGCGCGAAGGTCTCCTCGCACACCATGGGCGACTGTTGGGGCATCTTCACGATGGTGGGCTCGACGAAGCAGGCGCCTTTCTCGGGCAGGAGGTTGCCGCCGTAGACCACCTCGCCCCCCTGCGCCTTCACCTTTTCCAGGGCGTCCATCATGTCCGCGACCGCCTGTTCGTTGACCAGGGGACCCATCAGCGTCCCCTCCTCGATCGGGTCGCCGATCGAGACCTGGCGGTAGGCGTCGGTGAGCCGCTCGACCAGGGTTCCCGCGATCTCGCGCTGGGCGATGATGCGGCGCGTCGAAGTACAGCGCTGGCCGGCGGTCCCCACGGCGCCGAAGAGGATGGCCCGCACCGCCATGTCCAGGTCGGCTCGGTTGGAGACGATGATGCCGTTGTTGCCGCCCAGCTCCAGGATCGTCCGGCCCAGCCGCTGGGCCACCTGTCCGGCCACGTGGCGTCCCATCCGGACCGACCCGGTGAAGCTGATCAGCGGCTCGTGGGGGTCGTTGATCATCCGCTCGCCTACCACCGCGCCGCGTCCGATCACCAGGTTGAAGAGCCCGTCCAGGTCGCGCCCCTCGGTGATCCGGTTGCAGATGTGCTGGATGGCCACGGCCGTCAACGGCGTGCTCGAGGAGGGCTTCCAGATCATGCTGTCGCCGCAGACGGCGGCGATGGCGGCGTTCCAGGACCAGACCGCCATCGGAAAATTGAACGCGGTGATGACGCCCACCACGCCCAGGGGATGCCACTGCTCGTACATTCGGTGCTCCGGCCGCTCCGACTGCATGGTCAGGCCGTAGAGCTGTCGCGACAGTCCCACCGCGAAGTCGCAGATGTCGATCATCTCCTGCACCTCGCCGATCCCCTCGGCGCGGATCTTGCCCATCTCCAGCGTGACCAGCTCGCCCAGCGGCTCCTTACACTCGCGCAGGGCGTCGGCCAGGTCGCGGATCAGCTGGCCGCGGATGGGCGCGGGG
>JBFGHG010000229.1:0-5697 GCA_041578395.1 Acidobacteriota bacterium | reverse complement strand
CCTTCTGGAGGATCTCGAAGCTGGTCCGCCCGCTCACCAGCAGGATGCCGTCCTCCAGCGTCAGCCGGCCGGCCAGCAGCTGCGCTCCGACCAGCTTGTCCAGGGCGTTGTGCCGGCCCACGTCCTCGTGAAGCGCCAGCAGCTCCCCATCCGCGTCGAACAGCCCCGCGGCGTGCAGTCCGCCGGTGGCGGCGAACAGCGACTGCGCCTCGCTCATTCTGGCGGGCAGAGCGTACACGGTCTCGGGACCGATCCGCGGCCGGCCCGCAGGGCGCCGCTCGCAACCCTGAATCCGCAGCGCTTCCAGGGAGGCCTTGCCGCAGACCCCACAGCTCGAGGTGGTGTAGAAGTGCCGCTGCAGTTGGGATTCGTCGATTTCGAGTCCCTCGGGCAGCGTGACCACTACGGTGTTGCACCCGGGAGCTTGACCCGCCGATTCGATCCGGACGAGGTCGGAGGCCCGGCGCACGATGCCTTCGCTGAACAGGAAGCCGGCCGCCAGTTCGCGGTCCCGGCCGGGAGTCCGCATGGTCACGGCCAGCGGCATCTCCTCCGGTCCGGCGGGGCGCGCCAGGCGCAGACGGATTTCGAGCGGTTCCTCGGCGGCCAGGGTGTCGCGCAGCTCGCGCGCCTTGCCCTGCTGGACCGCCCGGATGGGAACCTCGCGTGTGGACTGCGTCATGGGGTGCTCGCTTCTGGTGCGATTGTAGTTGATCACGCTCACGGAATCTGTCGGACGGCGGCGCTACAATGGCGCTGCCAGTCGGGTTCACGCCTTCTCCCCAACTCCCAGGAGGTATGACGATGATGTTTTGGACGCGCCTGAAACGGCGGTGGGCAGACCTCTGCGAAGACTGCGGCGAGCCGCTCCAACGGAGGGTCTGGGAGGACGAGATTCTCACCGAGAAAGGCCAGGCCAAGGTGCTGCTGAGCCACGTCCCCTATCGCGGGTGTGGGCGGGAAGACCACCGCAAACGCACGATAGACTCCAATTGGTGGTCCTTTGTGATGGAGGGCTTCCCGGAAAAAGTCCCCGTCTACGAAACCCGAAAGACGCAGTGCGCTGAGTGTGGAGCCAAACTGAGCGAACCGGACACTCCGGCGAGCTTCAGGATCGTGATCGAGAGCAACGGCGCTCACCGCCCACACTCGTCATGGAGGTCCCCTCGCGGCAATGCTCCCGGTGCCAGACCGTGAACGCCGAAGTCGACGGGCTCTGCGAGGACGGAACCCTCGCCCTGCGCCGGGCTCTCGCTTCGATCAACCTACGCCAGTGAGCAGCTCGACGACCGTGTTGTAGTCGGGGATGCCGCTGAGGGGTTCGGTGCGTCCGCGCGGGATCAGGACGTTCCCCTCCGGCCAGTGGACCTGCAGGTTGCCGGGGCGGATCGCCGCCGGCTCCAGCCGTCCGCTCAGCTCACCCGCCTCCGAGCGAAGCCGCACCCGTTGTCCGGGTTGCAGTCCCAGCGCTTCCATGTCGGGGCGCGCGATCAGGACGGCGTCGCGCCGGGCGCCGGTGAGGGGGTCCCGGTCCTGCTGGACCATGCTGTTGAACTGCTTGCCCCGCCGCGTGCTGAGCAGGAACGTCCCGGGGCGGAGTTCCAGCTCGGGCAACTCGAGCAGCTGGAAGTGGGCCCGCCCGTCCCGGGTGCCGAAGCGGCCTCCCTCGCACAGGCGCGGGCCGCCCCACTGGACGTGATCGCCCGCTTTGCGCAGCTGCTCGATGCCGCGGTAGAAGGGGACGGCGGCCGCGATCTCGCGGCGGACGGCGTCGGCATCCTCGAAGTGGATCTCCGCCGCCCGCTGCGGGTGGACGCGCTGGGCCAGCTGCATCAGGATCTCCCACTCGCTGCGGCTCTCGCCGATCCGGCGCCCCGGGATCTCGGGGCTGAAGACGATCTGCCGTTCGGTGGTCGTCTCGGTGCCGCCGCCGGGCTGCTCGTAACGGGTGCGGGCCGGCAGCAGCAGGACTTCGCCGGCGGGCTCGACGAGCATTTGGGGAGACAGCACGAGGTCCTGGTGGATGCGCAGGGGGACCTTCTCCAGCGCCTCCCGGACGTAGCCCGGGTCGGGCAGCGTTTCCAGGAAGTTGCCGCCGGCGGAGAAGAGCACGTCCAGCCGACCGGCGTGGGCGGCGTCGATCATTTCCACGGCCGACAGCCCGGGGTCGCCCGGAGGTTCGAAGCCCCACAGCTCCCGGAAGAACTCGAGGTTCTCGGAACTCAGCGGCCGGCCGCCCGGCAGGACGTTGGGGACGCATCCGACTTCCGCGCCGCCCTGCACGCCGCTGTGCCCGCGGATCGGCATCAGGCCGCATTTTTCGCGGCCCACCATCCCCCGGGCCAGGGCCAGGTTGACGATCGACTTCACGTTGTCCACTCCGCTGCGGTGCTGGGTGACCCCCATGCTCCAGACGAAGACTCCGGTGCGTGCGGAGGCGCAGGTGCGAGCCAGCTCCTGCATGGCCTGGCGGGTGCTTCCGGAATGCCGCTCGAGGCTCTCCCAGCTCTGCTGCTGCAGCTCCCGGCGCAGGGGGCGAAATCCGCTGCAGTGCCCTTGGACGAACTCCTCGTCGACCCCTCCCTGTTCGATCAGTGCCTTCAAGACTCCACTGAAGAAGGCGACGTCGCCCCCGGTGTGCACTTCGTAGAAGTCGTCGGCCAGCCGGGTGCCGAACACGGCGCTTTCCAGGACCGAGGGCACCCAGTAGCGCTCCAGGCCCGGTTCGCGGAAGGGGTTGACCACCACCACCCGCGCCCCCTGCTGTTTGGCGTAGTAGATGTAGCGCGTAGTGACCGGCTGGTTGTTGGGGACGTTGCTGCCCACGAACACCAGCAGGTCGCTGCCGATCCAGTCCCGGTACGAGCAGGTGGAGGCCGCCGCGCCGATCGTCTCTTTCAGTGCAGTGGTACTGGGGGAGTGACAGATGCGTGCCGAGTTGTCGACGTTGTTGGTCCCCAGAAAACGGGCGGCCTTCTGGGCCACGTAGTAGACCTCGTTGGTGATCCCGCGGGAGGTGAGGTAGAAGGCCAGCCGCTCGGGGGAGCAGGGGCGGATGCGGCCGGCGGCCCGATCGAGAGCTTCCTCCCAACCGATGCGGCGAAACCCCGCCTCGCCCCGCTCGCGCAGGAACGGATAGGGAAGCCGTCCCAGCCGGCGCAGCTCCCGGCCCGACCGGGTCTCCAGCTCCGAGGCCCGCTCGAGCACGGCCGGGTCGAGGGCCGCCATGGTGTTCAGGCGCAGCAGCTTCAGCCGGACGGTGCACAGGTGGATGCCGTCCATGGTGAAGTCGCGCAGGCCGGTGGTCCCCAGCGCGCAGCCGTCGCAGACGCCGCGGCGGAGGATGCGCCAGGCGAAGGGGAGCTGGCGGCGGTTCTCCCAGAGGGTGCGAAAGATCTCGCCGTAGTGGTTGGGCTTGACCTGGCCCAGTCCATTGGGCATCCAGCCGGCCCACTGCTTGGGGTTGAAGCGGAGCATTCTCGGACCCCCGCGGGGCTGGCCGCTAGCGGCCGGCGCCTCCCATGGCGTCGACTTTCTCGTACCCCGAGGGAGGCTCGAAGAAGTCCCCCGCCACGCTCTCCTCCCGGATCTGCCGGATCTGCGTCTCGTTGGTGGCGCGGTCTCCGTCGTAGTTGCGGATCAGAATGGGGAAGCCGTCCAGGCCGCTCAGGGCCTGGAAATCGAAATCGACCGACTGCGACCCCTGCGGAAGGCTCCGGGTGAGGCCGCTGTAAAACTCGCCCATGCTGCGCAGGAGCTCGGCCATGGCCGAGAAATTCAGGCTCGAAGAACGCGTCACCCACAACTCGCTGTCCTTGACGCCGTTGAGGTGAAACTCGTACTTCACGCACGGATAGCCGTTGATCTCGCGGCGTTCGCCGGTGTTGGTCAGCTCTCCCCTGGGCTGTTCCTGCTCGGGAGGCTGCGGCAGCCGGCCTTTCAGCATCCGTTCCGCCTGCGCCCGTTGATCGGGCGGCAGCTGCGCCAGCTGCTTCTCCAGCTGTGCGTAGACGCCCGAGAACTGCCGGGCCATGCGCTCCATGGTCTCTTCGTCCATCTGGATGTAGTTCTTGCGGCCGTGGTCGACGATCCAGACCACCTTCTTGTCTCCCCGGTAGATCATCTCCGGCTGCGGGCCGCGCTGGGTGGCGGCTGAGACGACCTTGAGCCGGTCGTCGGCGAAGTACATGGTGCCGGCCTGCTTCTCGTTGTCGGCGAGGTCTCGACTCTCGTAGGAGACCACGGTGGCCTCGGCCGCCCACAGGGACCCGCACGCCAGAACGAAAAATGTCAAAGGCAGGATTCTGCGCATGAATTCTCCTTTCGTTGCCTGCCGAGTATAACAGCCCTGTCGGCGGGTGGACCTTGATCCGGACCGCCGGGGGACGGTACTCTCGAGCGGGAATCGACATGACTTTCGACAGCCGCCAGTTTCGAGAAAAACCGGGTGAGGTGGTCTTCGAGGACCGTTTCCGCCTGGTGCAGCTGGCCGTCGGTTTCAAGAAGCTCGTCTGCCACCGCTGCGACTTCGCGGCCGTCTACAAGTACCAGGTGCAACAGCTGCGCCGCAAAGACGCGCCGGAGGCCGGGAACGAGGAGGAGACCCGCCCCGACCACCAGCAGCTCTGGGAGACGATTCCGCGCTTCGCCGAGATCCCGGAGACGATCCACTGCAAGCGCTGCCGGGAGGTGATCGGCCTCTACACCGAGTGCATTTTCTGAGCCGCTCCCCTCCGAAAGTTTTTTGCGGGTCCTTCTGCAAAACTGGCGGAACACTCTGTTTTTCAGCGGTTTACGGTAGAACATGCCGGGCTTGAACTGGCCTGCCGTTTTCCGTATAGTAAGGGTCTTGCCTCGGAACGGAGGGTGAACGCCCTCCCCCCGGCAGTGATCTTTGACAACCTGGCAGAGAGAGCGTTGGAAGGGTCCAAATTCAATCTGAGAGTTTGATCCTGGCTCAGAATCAACGCTGGCGGCGTGCCTAACACATGCAAGTCGAACGCGAAAACGGACTTCGGTCCGCGAGTAGAGTGGCGAACGGGTGAGTAACGCGTGGGTAACCTGCCCTGTGATGGGGGATAACTCGGGGAAACTCGGGCTAATACCGCATGAGCCTTCTCGTTTTTCGAAGTGGGAAGGGAAAGCCTTCGGGCGTCGCAGGAGGGGCCCGCGTCCAATTAGCTGGTTGGTGAGGTAAGAGCTCACCAAGGCGACGATTGGTAGCCGGTCTGAGAGGACGGACGGCCACACTGGGACTGAGACACGGCCCAGACTCCTACGGGAGGCAGCAGTGGGGAATTTTGCGCAATGGGCGAAAGCCTGACGCAGCAACGCCGCGTGGAGGACGAAGGCTTTCGAGTCGTAAACTCCTGTCCTCGGGGACGAAGGAAGTGACGGTACCCGGGGAGGAAGCCCCGGCTAACTCCGTGCCAGCAGCCGCGGTAATACGGGGGGGGCAAGCGTTGTTCGGAATTACTGGGCGTAAAGGGCTCGTAGGCGGCCAACTAAGTCGGACGTGAAATCCCTCGGCTCAACCGGGGAACTGCGACCGAGACTGGATGGCTTGAAGCCGGGAGAGGGATGCGGAATTCCAGGTGTAGCGGTGAAATGCGTAGATATCTGGAGGAACACCCGTGGCGAAGGCGGCATCCTGGACCGGTCTTGACGCTGAGGAGCGAAAGCTAGGGTAGCAAACGG
>JBFGHG010000228.1:0-5713 GCA_041578395.1 Acidobacteriota bacterium | reverse complement strand
TCGCGGCCCGCCAGCCGCTCGTTCCAGTGCAGGCTCCACAGCGTCAGCGGGCGGCCGCCGTAGTGCTCGACGAAGGACCAGTAGCTGAAGCCCCCGCCCGCCCGCGGGTTGTCCAGCATCAGCCCGTAGTCGTCGAAATAAAAGGCGCCCGGCAGCGAATTGGCGTACACCAGCACGGTGACGGCCGTCAGCAGCAGGCACCCAGCCCACTTGCTCATCTCAGTGACAGAGATGCCGGGACGAGCCAAAAAGCCGATTCTACGGTGCCCGCCGCCGCTCGCGCCGCCGCTCGCGCGCCAGATCGCGCAGCTGCTGCCGCTGATCGGGCGAGAGCACCTCCCGGCCCTCCAGCCGGCGCTCCAGCCGGGCACGGGCGATCTCGCCCCGCAGCTGGATCAGCCGCTCGAGGCCCTCCAGCAGGGCCCGCCGGTCCGGCACGTCCTCCCGCAGCAGGCGGCGCATTTCCAGCCGTTCGAGGCGCAGGTCGGCGCGCAGCCGGATGAGCCGGCGGCGGTGCTGGTAGGCGCCCTCCGTGAGCCGGTCCAGCTGCTCCTGGGTGATGCCGAGCTGGTGCCGGATCTCGGGGTCGCGCAGCAGAGCGCCCAGACGGGCCCGTCCCCGGGGCCGCTCCGCCTGTTCCTCCTGTGCGAACTCCGATTCGAGCGACTCCCCGGGATTCGGAGAGGCCGCCAGCGGTGCCCCCAGCAGCAATGGCACCGCCAGCGCGTTCAACCATCGGTACATTTCCTCGTTCCTCCATGGTCAGGATACGGGGGCGCGGCCGGATTGTTTCGAGACAGGAGTGCTCCCATGGTGTAAAACTTTGGCACTTCAACCCCAGGCGCTGGAACGGGCGCGGGAGAAAGTTCCCACCCACCATGCCCTGATTCTCACTCTTCGACGTGAAGCAAGCCACGCGTGCGGGTGTCGACGGCCGGGTCCCGTCAGTTCCAGCGGCACGTACCCATTCGAAACTCGAATTCCTGCTGCGAGGAGGTTCACCATGTCCGAACGCGAACGACCCTCCCAATCCCGATCTCGATCCCGTCGACAGTCCCGCGCCGCCCTCGGCGCCGAGGAGCGCCGGGGACCTCGCCGAACTGCTCCGGTTCGCCGCCCGTGATCCCGAAGCGGAGGAGAGCCGGCAGGCTCGCCAGGCCGCGGAGCAAGCCTATCTCCGTCTCGCCCGCAAGCTGCGCCAGCGCGCCGGAAGACTCCCCGGGCCAGCCGCCGAAGAGGTGGCCCCGAAAGGCCGACCAGCAGTACTTCCGCGCCGTGCTGGCCCGGCAGCTCCCCCGCTTGATGCGAGGGCCCGCCCTCCAGCCGGAGCCCCCGCCGGCCCCCGCCGAGGTGTCGTGCAGGCACTCGACCCCGGAGAACTGCACGTCCCCCGGGGCCGAGTGCCGGTTCGAGGCCGGACGCCGTCAGGGCGTGAGCCGGGCGAGAATCGAGTCCAGGTCGAAGGTGATCCCGAAGTTGCCCCGCACCTCGCTCTCGTCGATCAGTTCGGTGCGGTTCGCGAAACTGACGGAGAGCGGAACGATCCGCATTCCGGTCCCCTGGATGGGGATCGTCAGCTTGAGCTGACCGATGGCGATGTCGCCCGCCGGCGCCACCGGCATCATCCCCGCCGGCATCATCCCCGCCGGCATCACCGCCCCCGGCATCACCACGTCGTCCACCAGCCGCTCGTACTTGCCGGCCACCGAGAAGACGATGCTCCCCAGCCTGGGGATCTTTCCGAGAGCCCGGTCCGCCTGGACGGAGAGCTGGAAGTCCCGGAGCCGGTCCCCGCCGCCCAGCGGCGTGCTGTTGAAGAAGGTGACCGAAGCGTTTGCCGTCAGGTCCACCTTGCCCTTGAAGAACGCCCCCTCGGCGATCAGTTTCAGGTTGGACAGGTCGGCCGACGCGGGTTCCCGGAGGTTGGTGTATTCGAAAGTGACCAGCGGACCCTTGGAGGCGTCTTCGAGGATCGATTTCCGCTCGTCGCGATAGGCGTTGAAGGCGTTGACGAAGGCGGAGACCTCTCTGCTCAGGCCGTCCGGGATCTCCAGCGTGTCCAGTTCCTCGAAGCGGGACTGCAGCTTTGCCCGGATGGCGTCGGCGCCACCGGCTGCGGCCTGGAAGGTTTCGTTTCGAGTCTCCTCGAGCCAGTCCATGAAGGCGGGCTCGGTGTCCAGTCCTTTGACCACGAGGGCGAGCCGCCTGGTCAGCAGCTTGAAGTCGCCTTCAATCAGATTGTCCCACCGCTCGGCATAGAGCTGGTTTCGCGGATCCCGCTTGTTGATCACTTCGTAGCGGAAGGACAGAGCCGACAGCTGTTGCTCGCCCCCGGTGAACGTGCCGGGCTGAGGGCCCCGGTCGGTGTCGAAGGAGAGGGCGAAGGAGAACTTCCGGAGCCACCGCGTGGCGGCATCGTCGGCCTGATAGCTCTCGAAGTGCCCGAGGTCGCCGAATGCCTTGAAGATCCCCACCGGGTTGCCGCGGAACGTCAGGGTGGTGCCGCTCACCTCCCGGGTCAGCGCGCCGTTTTCCACGGCGAAGCCCAGCACCGAAGGGACACTTCCTTTGGACACCAGCGAGGTGCTCCCGGAGTTGGAGTCGTCGCCGCCCACCAGGACGTCCATGCGGGCGCTCTGGGCCATCGACACGAAGGCGCGTTTGGCGTCCCTCATCGCCAGGGACATGGCGAAGATCTCGGGAACGGCCTCTTTGCTCAGCCGCTCCTCGAACTTCTGGCGCCGCAGACCGACGAACTGGTCGGCCCTGGTCCGGCCCACTGCGGCGCGGTTGGGGTCGGCCATGAACTGACGCGCTTGCTGGATGAGCCGGCCCGCGTCCGCGTTCACTCCGTTGGCCGCGAAAACCGCCTCGAGGCAGGCCTGTGCCGCTGCGAGGTCGACCGGGCGTTGAAATCCTCCCCCCGCCTCGAGTTCCTGGACCGAAGTGATCCCCAGTCTCGTGAGTTGCTGGGCGAGGGCTGAATCGAGACCCAGCTCCTCGATGGGGATCAGGCTGGCGGCGAGCTCCAGCTCCAGCACCAGCCCGTCCAGCTTGATTTGCAGTTGTCTCATGAACTGCTCTCCAGTGGTCTGCTGCGCCGGCACTCCCACCGAAATCAGCAGCAGGACTTGAAAGAAAGCGAAGGCTCTGATCGTTCGGGTTTCCATGACTCTTGTCTCCTTGTCAGAGGCTGAAGAGGTAGCGTCTGGCCTTGAAGGTCTCCTCCGGAAGCTGCATGTGGAAGTCGACGGAGACGTCTCCGCCGGCGCTGCCCTTGACCACGGTGGTGTAGAAGTTGCCGCTGTCGGTCTGGAACGGATACCCGACCGTCAGGCGGCGCGTGCCCTGCACCTCGAAGCTGAACGTCTGGCCCTTCCGGAGGTTACGGGACTGTCCGTCCAGATCCAGAGCGGCCTGCTCCACGGTCCCCGCCACGATCTGGATCGTCACCTCTTCGCCGGGTTGGCACTTCAGATTGAATCGACTGTTCCGGAACTCCATGTGTCTGTCCTCCTGTGCTGGGGGGCCGGCTTCGTGTTCGCGCCGGCCCGTTGTCAGAGTTGGACGGACACGGTTTCCGGATTCCGGGACGAAAGCCCGGGCTCCCGGCAGACTCGCCGGTTCTGGAGGGGATGACGGGGGTCTCCCTCGAGCTATACTGGGTGCGTGCGGCACTGTAGAGTCGTCTTCCTGCTGATCCTGGGGTTCTTGGTCCTTCCGGCCGTGGCCGTCGAACGGGCCTTCTGCGGGAAGTGTCCGCTCGAGTACCCTGCGGACCTCGACTTCTGCGAGGGGGAGACGTGCGAGGCCGGCGCCCTTGGGGACGTCTGCCCGCTGTGCGCGTCGCCCGTGTACGCCGCTGTTCCGGTCTCGGGTAAGCGGCCTCTGCCCGTGGCGCCGGCCGGAGCGATCCCGGCGGTCCGCCGCACGGAGCTCCTCGCCGCGGACATCTTTCACCCGCCTCCGCCAGCTTGATCCGCCTTCGAAACGAGGTCGATCCCCGTGCCGGGAACCTTGGCTCTTCGGGAAGGCGCGTGCCTCCGAATCCAGAGCCCCCCGGCCCGGGCCTTCACGGGAGCTGACCATGCATCGTGCACCATTGTTGTCGACGGGCCTCTGCCGGGCCCTGCTCGCCTGTCTAGCGGTCTGCGCGCCGCTGTGGGCTCGAGCCGATCCGGTACCGGCCCAACTGAGCCGCGCGGAAGCCCGGCGGCTGCTGCTGGAGCATTCCCCCCTGCTGGGCGTCGAGGCGCTGGAACTCGAGCTGGAGGGCGCCGACGTCCGGCAGGCCTCCCTGCGCCCCAACCCCGTGTTCTCCGCGTCCTCCGAGGGGCTGGGGTCGTCCGCCCCGGGGCTCTCGCCGCTCGACCACCAGGAGTTGTCCCTGACGCTGGGCCTGGAGCTGGAGACGGCGGGCAAGCGGAGCAAGCGGGTCCGGGTCCAGGAGCTCGAGGTCGAAGTCCGCCGCTGGCTGAACCGGGACCTCGAGCGCCGGCTGCGGTTCGACCTCGATCGGTCCTACTGGGAGCTGGCGCTGGCCCAGGCGGACCTGGAGGCCGTTTCGGAGATCCGCGGCCGCTTCTCGCGGGTCGTCCAGCTGAACCGGCTCCGGTTCGAGCAGGGGGAGATCTCGGGCGCGGAGCTGCGCCGGACGGAAGCGGAGGCGTACCGGATCGAGGAGGAAGTGATTGCCGCCGAGCTGCGGCGGGAAAACGCGCAGGACGAACTGCTGGCGTTGCTCGGATCGGCCGACCTGGACCAGTCCGTGCGGGCCGCCGACCCGCTGGAAACACCCTTCGATCCGCCCGCGCGCGATTCGCTGCGGCAGGCCGCCCTCGCTGCGCGTCCCGACCTCGGGGCGGAACGGGAGCGGCTCTCCCGGGCCGAAGCCGTCTCGCGCCTGGAACGCGCCCGCCGCGTCCCCAACCTGGTGCCCTTCGCCGGCTACCGCCGAGACTTCGGCGCGGACGGAGCGATCGTGGGCCTGGAAATCGACCTGCCCCTCTTCGCCAAGAACCAGGGCAACATCGCCCGCTCGGAGGTGCGGATTCGCCAGCAGCAGCGCCGCATCCGCCTGCGCGAACTGGCCGTGGCCAAGGAGCTGCAGCTGGCCCTCAACCAGCTGGAATCGGACCGGCGGCGGGCCGCCCTGCTGGGAAGCGAACACCTTCCGAAGCTGCGCGAGAGCTTGCAGATCGTGGAGACCTCGTACCGGCTCGGAGAGGCTCCGCTGCTCGAGCTGCTGGACGTGGAGCGCAGCTACGGCGAAACCGTCCGCCGCTACCACGAGGCGCTGCGCGATTTTCGAGTCAGCGTGGCCCGCCTGGAGTTCGCGGTGGGAAAGGAGCTGCAACCATGAACGCCCGGTTCCTGGCATTCGTGCCGCTCATGACGGCGCTCTTCGTCGCCGGCTGCGGGACGCCGGCCGAAACCGACGTCCATCCGGAAGCCGACCCACACGAGCACGAGGAGGAGAGCGCTGCGGGCGTGGTCCGCCTCGATCCCGAGGCGATCCGGCTGGCGGGCATCCACACCGAGCCGGCCCGGGCCGAGGAACTGGACGAACCGCTGGTCGTCACCGCCGCGGTGGCGCCCAACTCCTCCCGCATCGCCCACCTCCGTCCTCTCTCCCAGGGCATCGTGGAGCGCGTGCTGGTGGCACAGGGAGACCGGGTCCGCCAGGGTCAGGTCCTGCTCGACTACGACAACG
>JBFGHG010000227.1:0-5718 GCA_041578395.1 Acidobacteriota bacterium | reverse complement strand
TGCCGCGCAGGTTCTTCTCCAGCTTCTTGCGCTCGCGCTCCAGCCGCGCCGCCTCTTTCTTGGAGAGTTTTGTGTAGAAGCCGTCCGCCTTTTGCGCGTCCAGTTCCTTGTAGCGCTTGATGCTGTTGGTGATGGTGGCGAAGTTGGTCAACAGCCCGCCCAGCCAGCGGTTGTTCACGAAGAACATGCCGCAGCGGGTGGCTTCCTCCTCGACCGCCTCCTGGGCCTGCCGCTTGGTGCCGACGAAGAGCACGCTCTTGCCGGAGGCCGACACGCGCGTCACGAAGTCGACGGCGTCCTTGAACAGCCGCAGCGTCTGCTGCAGGTCGATGATGTAAATCCCGTTGCGCTCGCCGAAGATGTAGTCCTTCATCTTCGGGTTCCAGCGGTGGGTCTGGTGCCCGAAATGCACGCCGGCTTCGAGCAGCTGTTTGATTGAGATCGCGGACAAGAAGGCCTCCTGACTTATCGCTTGGAGAATTGGAACCGTTTCCGGGCGCCTGGTTGCCCGTACTTCTTGCGCTCTTTGATGCGGGGATCGCGCGTCAAGAAGCCCCCCTTCTTGAGGGTCTGGCGCAACTCGGCGTCGTAGTCCAGCAGCGCCCGGGCGATTCCCAGCCGGATCGCGCCCGCCTGTCCGCTCATTCCGCCGCCGTTGACGTTGACGTAGACGTCGAACTTGTCGCTCAGCTCGGTCACCGCCAGGGGTTCCGCCACCAGGGTTCGCTGCGTCTTGTTGCGAAAGTATTCCTTGAAATCGTTGCGGTTGACGACGAACTGCCCGGTTCCCGGCATCAGGAACACCCGGGCCGTGGCCGTCTTCCGCTTGCCTGTTCCGTAGTACTGCACTTTGTCCAAGACGACTCTCCTAGAGGGCCAGCGCTTGCGGCTGCTGTGCCTGGTGGGGGTGATCCGGTCCCGTGTACACTTTCAGTTTCTTCAGCATCTTGCGGCCCAGCTTCGTCTTGGGCAGCATCCCGCGCACGGCGTACTCGACCAGCCGTTCGGGGCGTTTCTTCAAGAGGTCTCTGGCCGTGATCTGCTTGAGTCCGCCGGGGTAGCCGCTGTGGGAATAGTAGATCTTCTCCTCCCACTTGCGGCCCGTCAGGCGCACCTTCTCGGCGTTGACCACGATCACGAAATCTCCGGTGTCCAGAAAGGTGGTGTAGATCGGCTTTTCCTTGCCCATCAGGACCGAGGCCACGGCGGACGCCAGACGGCCCAGCACCTGGTCTTCGGCATCGACCACGTGCCAGCGCCTCTCGATCTCGTCCACCTTTGGCAAATACGTATTCATGACGCTCCTCTACCTGGCGAAAAGTAAACGCCAAAAATACAGCAGCGGTCAGGGGTGTGTCAAGCTCGGTGGCGCGGGCATCCCGCCCGCGATTGCGCTCGAGTCTACAGGCCCTTTCCCCAGCCGCGCCGAGGCGGCTCCGGGACCCGCGCCGTTCTCGTGTCCCGTCGCGGACCGCGATCGGGCCAGCTATTCACGAGGATCGGCGTTGTGTCGGGAACGGATTTGCCCGATGCCCGTGATTTCAGTCGCTTCTCTGTGATCCGGGTCACCCGGAATGACAGGGTCAGTCGCTATGATGCCGAGTCGGGAGCGAATCCATGGACGGATACTCAAGCGGGGCACATTCTCGATTCCAGAACCGGCGGGCAAAACTGCCTCCGGGCAGCCCGAGCGAGCGCACCCTCCGCGAGGCTTCCCGACTTGACAATTTGAAGCGAAACTTCAATAATTTCGCTTGTTTACGAGTTGACCTCGACTGCGCCGGGCGGGCAGCCAGTCAGCTCTTGGGGGGTAGACGAACGCCATGAGCCTGACCTCTTGGTTCCGGCCCCGTGCGAAGACCCTCGTAGGCGTTGACATCGGCACTTCCGCGGTCAAAGTGGCCGAAGTGAAACCCACCGGCGACACCTACGAGCTGCAGGCGCTGGGGCTCGAGAACCTGCCCGCCGATTCCATCGTCGACGGCGTCATCATCTCCAAACTGGCGGTCGCCGACGCCATCGACCAGCTCTTCCGCAACAACGACATCCGCAACGAGAAGATCGCCACCTCCATCTGCGGCCACTCCGTGATCGTCAAGAAGGTGAGCCTGCCGGTGCAGAACGACCGCGAGCTGGAAGAGTCGATCCAGTGGGAGGCGGAACAATACATCCCCTTCGACATCGCCGAGGTGAACCTGGACTACCAGGTGATCCGGCGCGGCACCCAGGGCAACCGCATGGAGGTCCTGCTGGTAGCCGCCAAGCGGGACAAGATCGCCGACCACACCAGCGTCCTCTCCATGGCCGGCAAGAAGCCGCTGGTGGTGGACATCGACGCCTTCGCGCTGCAAAACGCCTTCGAAGTCAACTACGAAGCGGACGAGAACACGGTCGTGGCCCTGCTGGACATCGGCTGCACCATGATCAACGTCAACCTGATCCGGGGCTCGGAGTTCCTCTTCACGCGCGACATCGCCATGGGGGGCAACCACTACACCGAGTACCTGCAGCGCGAGCTGAGCATCCCTTTCGAGGAAGCCGAGCGCTACAAGAAAGGCGAAGCCCCGACTCCGGAGCTGGCGGACCGGACCAGCGAAATCCTGGAGGAGGTCTCGGAGATCCTCACCCTGGAGGTGCAGAAGACCTTCGACTTCTTCAAGACCACCAGCGAGTCGATCGACATCCGTGAGGTCTACCTCAGCGGGGGCGCCAGCCGCACGCAGGGCCTGCGCGAGTTCCTGCAGAACAAGCTGGAACTGCCCGTGCAGCTGCTCAACCCGTTCAACAAACTGACGGTGCGTGATTCGAGCGTGCCGGCGGAACTGGTCAACGACCTGGCCACCGACTTCGCCATCGCCATCGGCCTGGCGTTGAGGAGCGAGCGGGACCGATGATTCGAATCAACCTTCTTCGCGAGCCTTCCCGGAAAAAGCCGAGCGCGGCGGCGGCCATCGGACAATCCAAGTGGCTCTTTCTCTTCCTGGGGCTGCTGGCCCTGGAGTTCCTGCTGCTGGGCGGCTGGTATTACAGCATGGGCGGGACGCTCGAGGACCAGCAGACCGACATCCAGGAGCTGCAGGCCGAGCAGCAGCGCCTGGCGGTGCTGCAGGCCCAGCTGGAGAAGTTCCAGCGCGAGAAGCAGGAACTGGAGCAGCGTCTCACCGTGGTGCGGAGGCTGCAGCAGAGCCAGGAGGGTCCGGTCAAGCTGATGAACTCCCTGGTGCAGAGCATCCCGGACGCGCCCAACCTGTGGCTCACCAACCTGACTCAGCGGGGCACGGTGCTGACCGTGGAGGGCCGCGCCTACGCGATCGACCCGATCGCCGATTTCATGACCCGGCTGACCGGCCGCTCGCCCATCAAGACGGTGGAACTGGACTTCTGGGAGCGCGAGGAAGGCTGGGTCAACTTCAAGATCACGTGCGGATTGGAGTAGGCAGATGGCGTTGAGTGGTTTTTCCCTGAGCGACGTTCCGGTCCGGCAGCAGCTTCTGCTGTTCGCCCTGATCCTGATCGGCGGCGGGTATTTCTTCTACAGCTGGTACGTCCAGCCCCGCCGGGCCGAAGTCCAGCGGCAGCAACAGAACATCGAGACCCTCCAGACGCAGGTTCAGCAGGCGCAGCTGGTCCAGGCCCGTCTGCCGCAGTTTCAAAAGGAAGTCGAGCAGCAGCGCCGCGAACTGCAGCAGTTCCGCACCACGCTGCCCGACGAGAAGGAAACACCGCAGTTGATGCGGAGGATCCAGAACCTGGCGGTGGCCAACAACCTCAATATCAAGACCTTCACTCCGCAGCAGGTCAACCGCAAGGACTTCTACGCCGACTGGCCCATCCAGATCGCCCTCGAAGGCAGTTTTCACAACCTGGGCGAGTTCTTCGAACGGGTCGGACAGCTGGACCGGCTGGTGAACGTGAACGACCTGACCATCCGGGCGCTGGAAGACGCGCCGCCGCGCGGGCCCACGATCGCCGCCACCTGTACCGCCACGACGTTCGTCTTCATGGACGAAGGGGGAGCATCGTGACCATCACTGCGACGAAGACCACCGCTCGGACGCCGGGCGGCCGGCCCTGGAGGGCGCGGCTGGCCCTGCTGGTGGCCGCCTGCCTGCTGGCCCCCTGCGTGGGGTCCGCGTGGGCTCAGACGTACTCGCCGGGCGGCAAGCGCGACCCGTTCCGCGACCTCTCCAAGGAGCAGAAAAAAGAAGCTCCCAAGGTCGTCGAGCCTCCCCCGTTCTCACAACGCCCGCCCGGTCTGGCCGGCCTGCTGATCTCGGAGGTCGCGGTGGTGGGCACGGCGGCCAACGACAATCAACGGATCGTCATCCTGCGCGGCGCGGACGAGTTCACGTACGTGGCCCGGGAAGGCGCCAAACTGTTCGACGGCTACATCGAGACCATCGAGACGGACCAGGTGGTCTTCGTGCGCGAGGTCTTCGACACGGCCGGCCGGAAAACCACCAGCACGGTCATGAAGCGGAGTAGTTGAGGGGAAAGCGATGAAATACAGAGTCCCTCGGATGATCATGATCTTCTGGATGGCTTGCCTGCTGCTGCCGGCGGCCGGGAGCGCGGGCCCGCCCGCCGCCCCCGAAACCGGCACGGCGGCGCAGGGCGCCGTTTCCTACGAGGGTGAGCCGATCTCGCTCAAGCTCGTCAACGCCTCGCTGGTCGACTTCTTCCGGGCCGTCTCGGAGTTGAGCGGCCTGAACGTCCTGATCGACCCGGACGTGCGGGGCACCATCACCATCAACGTCGAGGAAGTCCCCTGGGACCAGCTCTTCGACGTGGTGCTCAAGAGCCACCGGCTGGAAAAGCAGCTGGAGGGCAACCTGGTGCGCATCTCCACCAAGGAGACGCTGCGCCAGGAAGAAGACGCTCAGCGCGCCCTCAAGCAGGCGGCTTTCTTGGCCGCCGACGTGCAGACCGTCGCCAAGCGCCTCAACTACGCCGACGCACGGGCCATCTACGAGGGCCTGGACGAGGAGAAGGCCTTTCTCTCCGACCGCGGCGAGCTGATCGTGGACGAGCGCACCAACACCATCTTCGTGACCGACGTGGCGGGCCACCTGGAGCGGATGGTGAACCTGCTGGACACCATCGACGTGCCGGAGCGGCAGGTGGAGATCGAGGCCCGCATCATCGAGGCCACCACCACCTTCGCCCGCGAGATCGGGTCCAACTTCGGCTTCCGCATCGGGGGTCCCGGCGACCGCAACCAGGGGGCCTTCGCGGCCTTTGCGCCGGTGGACGAGCCGGTGGGCGTGGGCGCCTTCACCACCGGCCGGCTGCTGGACACCTTCGCCCTGGACGTGGCCATCTCGGCGGCCGAGCAGAAGGGCGACGCCCGCATCCTCTCCAAACCGCGCGTGAGCGCCCAGAACAACGCCGAGGCGGTGATCACGCAGGGGTCGCGGATCCCGATTCCGGTGCAGGTGAACTTCACCACCACCGTCCGCTTCGAAACCGCAGCGCTGCGGCTGACCGTCACGCCCAAGATCACCGACGAGGACACGATCGCGCTGCGCATCAAGGTCGAGAACAACATCCCCGACTTCAGCCGGACAGTCCTCGGTATTCCCACCATCCTGACCAGCGAGGCGGAAACCCAGGTGCTGGTGGACGACGGCGGCACCACGGTCATCGGCGGCATTTTCGTCGAGACCGACCGCAACTCCACCGACAAGGTGCCGGGGCTGGGCGACGTCCCGGTCCTGG
>JBFGHG010000226.1:0-5722 GCA_041578395.1 Acidobacteriota bacterium | reverse complement strand
TGCCGGAGGACCTGCGGCGCCCCGGCGAGGACTGCTACGCCCGGCGGCTGCTCTACCGCAGCCAGCAGCACGGCTACGAGGTGATCGCCATGATCTGGGGCCCGGGCCAGGGGACTCCCCTGCACGACCATGCCGGCATCTGGTGTGTCGACGGGGTGCTGGACGGGCGCGTGCGGGTGGTCCAGTACGACCTGCTCGAACAGCAGGGCGAGCGCTTCCGGTTCGAGCCGCAGGAAACGGTGGAGGCGGGAGTGGGAATGGCGGGCGCCCTGATCCCGCCCTTCGAGTACCACACCATCCACAACTCGTTGGACGAGCAGTGTTCCATCACCATCCACGTCTACGGGGGAACGATGGACTGCTGCACCATCTTCGAGCCGCTCGAGGACGGCTGGTACGAGCGGCGCACCAAGGACCTCGCCTATTCCTGATCCGTGGGCGACGGGCATCAGGCCGTTACTCGGATTGGCAGGGATGCCCGTGCCACGGCTACTCAGGCCTCGGATTCGGTCTCGAGCAGTTTGGCGATCGCATCGTGCCCGCGCGCCCGCGCCGCGTCGGCCGCATTCAGCCCCTCGCGGTTACGCAGGCCCGGGTCCGCCCCCCGCTTCAACAGGGCTTCGACCAGCTCCCGGTTCCCGCCACCGGCCGCGGCTCGCAGCAGGACCCCCCGGTCGGCTCGGCCGATCGCCGCGTCGACGTCGGTGTCCGCCAGCAGTTGCAACACCCGCCCGGTGTGTCCGCACTCGACCGCGTCGCGCAAGTCGAGCCGCTGCGGGTGACCGCAGAGAAAGCGGGCCACCTCCGCATGACCTTCGTGCAGCGCCCAGCCCAGCGGCGAGCTGTCGTAGCTGCGGTCGCGGATCGTCAGATCGGCGCCCCGCTCGACCAGGAAGCGGACGGTCTCGAGGTGACCGGCCAGGGCGGCGCGGTGCAGGGGAGTCTCGCTCCAGACGTTGCCCCGGGTGTGCAGGTCCCAGCCCAGGTCCAGCATCAGGCGCACGCCCTCGGTGTTGCCGGCCGCCGCCGCTTCGCAGATCGACGCCCGGTCGACGCTCGAGAGCTCCCCGAGCAGCCCGGGACGCTCGGCCAGCAGCTGGCGCGCCGCCGGTTCGTCGGCCAGCGCGCAGGCGGACAGGAACCGATCCCGGAACTCTATCTCGGTGGAGGCCCCCAGCTCTACCAGCCACTGCATGATCTCCCCACGCCCGTAGCGCGCGGCCAGCGCGTAGGGGGTCTTGCCCTTCTTGTTGGGAGCGTTGGGATTCGCCCCGTACTCGACCAGCAGCTCGAAAAAAGCCCGCGAGCGCCCCCTCCAGACGGCCTGGTGCAGCGGCAGGTTGTCGAAGGGGGTGGGGCCGTTGGGGTCGGCCCCCAGTTCCAGCAGTTTGCGCAGTCCCGCCAGGTCGTCGTAGTCCAGCTGGTGCCCCAGGGCGGCGCCCCGGTGAATCGGCTCCAGCTTCGGGAAAACGAACTCGGCGCAGGGGACGCCCTCGTGCTCCACCATGTGGTAGGACGTCTCCCCATCGTTAGGGTCGGCGCCCGACTCGATCAGCAGCCGCGCCAGTTCGACGTGGTTGGCCACGCCGGCGGCCCCGTACAGCGGCGTCTCCCGGTTGCCCAAGGCCTCCTGCGGGTCGAGCCAGTAACAGTTGGGGTCCGCGCCGTGCTCGATCAGCAGCCGCGCCGTTTCCAGCATGCGTTCGGCGAAATCCGGCTCCCGCAGCAGGCGCGAGAAACAGAGGTAGAGCAGCGGCTCCCAGTTGCGCGTTCCGCCCCGGGCGTTGGCCAGCGGGGGGTCGGCTTGCAGCAGCTGAGCCATCGTCCGGGTCTCCCCCGCCGCGGCCGCCGTCCAGACGTTGGCTCGGGCCACCTCCGGGTCCTCCCGCAGCAGCGCCAGCGCCCGCCGCGCGTCCCCTTCGCGGTGTACGTAGTGGACCGGCAGCGTGGCCTCCAGGAAAGCCTCGGCGGCGGTGTCCGCCTGCACGGGTTGGGTCAGGTCCTTCGGTCGGCTCATGTTTCTGCTCCGTTTCGCCTCACCACCACGAAGGTCATGTCGTCGTCGGGCGGGCGCCGTGCCGACCAGCGGCGGGCCTGCTCGAGCAGCTCCTCGATCACTCCCCGCGCGTCGCGGGCGCTGCTCCGCCCGAACAGACGGGCGGCCTCGTCGTAGCCGAGCATCTCGCCGTCCGGGTCGAAGAGTTCGGCGAAGCCGTCGCTCATCGTCAACAGCACGTCCCCCGCGCCCAGCTCCACCGCCTCCTCCCGGTAGGGAAAGTTGGGAAAGCTGCCCAGCGGCGGGCTCTGAAAGACGATTTCCCGGGCCTTCTCCTCGCCCTCGCGCCGCAGCAGCACCGGGGGCATCCCGGCGGCGGCCAGCCGGACGCGCCCGTTGCTGAAGCGGGCCACCAGCAGCGACATGTACAGCCCCTTCAGCTTCATCCCTTTGAGCGCCGCCGAGGCGCGCCGCAGAAAACCGGGCAGGTCCTCCGAGTCCGTCAGCGTGCCGAACAGGCTCTTGGTGGCCGTCACCACCATGCCCGCCTTCATCCCGTGACCGGTGGCGTCGCCCACCACCAGCGTCAGTCCGCCCTTCGGCCCGAGCCGGAAGTCGTAGTAGTCGCCCCCGACTTCGGTCGCCGTCTGCATGTGGGCGGCCACGTCCAGGCCGGGCGGGCGGGGGAGTTCGGCCGGCAGCAGGGACAGCTGCAGCCGCCGCGCCTCCTCGAGTTCGGCCGTCTTGCGGCGGTTGTCGGCTTCCAGCAGCCTGCGCTTCATCTCGGCCTGGTGGGCCTGGCGTTCCTGCTCCAGGGTCTTCTCGGACAGCGCCCGCACCTTTTCGAGCTGGAGTTCCAGGTCGCGCTGGGTCTCGCCGTACCCCTTGGCCAGGTGCAGCGACATGCAGATCGCCAGAAAAACGCCGGCCAGGCAGCAGACGACGACCGCCGGTCCCCCACGGGTGAAAACCCAGCCCAGCTCCGCCAACATCAGGTACGAGAACGCCGCCGCCAGCACGGCCATCCCCACCCCTACCAGCCACGACCCTTCCAGGCCCAGGCGGACCGCCCGCACCACCACCCGGATCATCTCGGCCGAGATCAGCAGCGCAAAGTACGGAAAGAGAAAGCCGGAGCCGGGCACGAACCAGAGCAGCACGGCGAACAGGGTCGTGGCCGGGGCCACGATCCACACCCAGCGCGGCATGCGCCGGTAAAAGACTCGGTAGAGGAAGAGCAGCCCCAGCAGCAGGGTGAGCGCCCCGAACGCGCCCTGAATGCGCGCCAGGTAGTAAAAGCGGAAATCCGGGTCGGTGGTCAGGTCCCGCTGGAACATCACCAGCGTGAGGGCCGCGATGGCGCCGATGTAGGCGGCGAAGTAGAGGTTGGGCGTGGAGGAGGGCCGGTAGGCGAACAGAGCCAGGTGCAGCAGCGAGATGGCCCCGAAGATCCCCGCGAAGAGCATGCCCAGACTGCTGTCACGGCCGATCCGGGCCGCCGCCTCCCCGATTGCCTGGTTGGCCGGCCGGACCGTCAGAGCGAAGCCGGCCCAGCTGCCGTCGTCGTGGTAGCGGCGCCAGTCTGGATTCGAAAAACGGACGGCCAGCAGGTGGGGGCCCGGGTCCGGGATCACGACGACCCGGGGCAGCCGCTGGATGGCGGTCCTCGCCTGCGGGCCCAGCTCCCCGACCGAGAAGAGAAGCCTTCCGTTGAGATAGACCTCGGCGGCGGCCGCGCCCACCAGCGTCCAGCCCAGGGGACGGTTCCGCCAGTCATCCGAGGCCCGAAAAGTGAGCCGGAACCAGCCCCGGCCGTCCCAGCCGGAAGGGGTCGCGTCGGGGCTAAGCCGGGTGTCGGTCTCGATCCAGCCGCGGTCGTCCAGGGTAGGGTCGGCGTGGGCGGGGCGGTCCTCGGGGTGGAACTTCCAACGCAGGGGGAAGACCTCGGCGCCGGCGCGGCCCACGTGATCGTCCGGCATCGTCACCACCGAGGATTGCGCGGACAGCAGCGACAAGGTTGCCAGCAGGGCGAGGATTCCCGGGCCGAACCGTGCGTCGGACCGCTGGCGCGCGCGTGTCACTGGCTCGAGTCCCACCCTTCGAGTCTACTGCGGGAGGAAAATCCGCGCCTGCGCCCCCTCGGGCGGACCAGCAAAGCGGCCAAAACGGTCAGGGTCAACGCTTTCAAATATCGTTTTCGTCCGTTTTCGATATTCGATGGCTGTGACCCCGCACGTACCACGCCTCCTCGACGGGGGCGAGGGGGCGGTTGAGCCAGCGGGGGCGGCGCAGGCCGCCGGGGTGGACTTCCCTCGACCTGGCCAGCTGGTTCCATTTGCGGAAGACTTCCTGCGAGCGGCGCGTGTCGACGACCACGTCGCCGTACTTCTCTCCCGGTCCCGCCCGGCTGAGGCGGACCTTCTGCAGCCAGCAGTGGGCGCCCGAGATCGGGTCAGGATGGACCGCGTGGGTGAGGTTCTGGTGGACTCCCCCCTCGCGCCAGAAGATGCGGCGGCTGTCCGGGTCGGCGGACTCGAACGGCTCCACTCCGCCGATCTGCTCCATCTTCCAGACCTTCGGCTCCGGGTTGCTCAGGCGGACGGTGGCCGTCAGCCAGCGGTTGCCGGCGTCCTGGCTGCGGCGCCAGCGCCCCAGGTGGTGGGAGCAGGCCACCACCCCCGGCCGGATGGCCTCGGTGACCCAGACCTTGTCGACGAACCAGCCGATCTCGGTGCTGACCTTCACCAGCCCTCCCGTCTCGAGGCCCAGCCGGCCGGCGTCCAGGCGGTGGATCCAGACCGGGTTGCGATGGGCGATCTCGCTGAGCCACTTGGAGTTGGCCGAGCGCGAGTGGATGTGAACGGGAAGGCGGAAGGTGGGCAGCAGCACGTACTCCCCCGCCGCCGCGTCCAGGTCGTGAATGTGCGAGCGGATGTAGCCGGGGAGGGTGTGGCGGGGGTAGCCGAACTCCGCCATGGTCGGCGAGTAGAACTCCTGCTTCCCGGAGGGCGTGGGGAAGCCGGAGTGTCCGGCCTCGCCACCCTCCGCCGGCTCGAGGTGTTTGCCGTAGCCGCGCCGCTCCACCTCGAAGGCGCCGTAGCGGCGCATGTAGTCCAGCGGGCTGAGCCCCTCTTCGGCCGCCTTCTCGGGCAGGCCTGCAGTGTGCTCGAACACGTGGCGGTAGTACTCCTCGACCGTGATCTTGGCACCCTCCCGGTAGGGGCTCAGGAAGTGCTCGCGGATCCCCAGCGTCTCCTCCCGGTCGATCTCCCAGGACAGCTCGATCCAGAACTCGTCCTCCTCCCACACCTGGCCGGGGTTGACCTCCCAGGTGAAGCGCACCTCCCGCCCCTCCCGGCGCGCCTTCTCCCGCAGCACGGGCTGCCGGAAGGCGATCCAGGTCCCGGAATGGGTCTCGTACGAATTCAGGTCGTGCCGCTCCGAGGCGTGGCCCATCGGCAGCACGTAGTCGGCGAAAAAGGCGGTCTCGTTCCAGGTGGGAGTCAGCGCCACGTGGCAGCCGACCTTCTTCTCGTCCAGCAGCATCTCCATCCAGGAAAACCCGTCCGGGAAGGTCCAGACCGGGTTGAAGACGCGGGTGAAGTAGACGTCCAGCGAGCCGCGTCCCTCCTCCAGCAGGTGCGGCAGGATGGGGCTCATCTCGTAGTGGCAGAGCGTGTACTCGGGAGGGAAGTGCAGTTCGTTCCAGACCGGCGGCCCAGGAGG
>JBFGHG010000225.1:0-5736 GCA_041578395.1 Acidobacteriota bacterium | reverse complement strand
CGGGCTGCGCGGTCCCGAGTACCCTCCCGGCGAGGAGCCGAGGCGAGTCGACTGGATCAGCGGCGCCTGCCTGCTGGCCCGGAGGGCCGCGGTGCGGGAGGTCGGGCCGCTGGACGAGCGCTTCTTCATGTACGCCGAGGAAACCGACTGGTGCAAGCGCTTCGCGGAAGCCGGCTGGGCGGTCTGGCACCAACCTCGTGCCGAGGTGACGCACCGGGTGGGGGGCAGCACCGGTGAGGAGGGTCCGGCGTCCCTGCTGCAGCGGACTCGCTTTCACCGCAGCGAGTACCTCTATTTCGAGAAGCACCGGGGGCGTCCGGCGGCGGTGCTGCTCTGGTGCCTGCGCCTGCTGCTGGCCGGATCCAACTGGCTGCGCTGGACGCTGCAGGCGCGCTGGAGCGGGGACGCCGCCAGCCGCAGCCGGGCTGCGCGCTTCCGGGGATCGATGACGGCGCTCTGGAGGGTGGCACGAGGCGGCTGATGGCCTTCGACACCAAACAGTCCGGCCTCCGAACGCGCGCGCGCCACCGCATCAACGGCTGGGTGGAGCGCCTCAACCTGCGCGTGGAGACCCTCACCGCGCAGCGGACCGAAGAGGCCCGGCTGCGGCGCCTGGCCGGCCGCGGGCAGTTCGAGAACGCGGTGTTTCCGGTCCCGGCCCCCTTCCGGAGCTGCGACCCTCGACCCGTCTGGGATGCTCTCGAGCGCTTCGGTCCCCAGCTGGAGCGGCTTCGCAGCGCCCGCGACAACCCGGCCGGGTTTCAGCTGGACAACCTCTTTTTCGGCAGCCCCGACGCCGAGACGGCCTACGCCATGGTGAGGCTGCATCGCCCCGGCACCATCGTGGAGATCGGCAGCGGACACTCGACCCGGCTGCTGCGCCAGGCGATCCTCGACGAAGGCCTGGAGACGACCCTGGTTTCGATCGACCCGTCTCCCCGAACCGACGTGAGCCGTCTGGCCGACGTGCTCCACCGCACCCCCGTGGAGTTGCTCGACGATCCCGAGACCGTCCAGCGGCTGGGAGAGAACGACGTCCTCTTCATCGATTCCAGCCACGAGATCCGCTGCGGCAACGACGTGGTGCACTGCTATCTGCAGCTGCTTCCGCGCCTCGGGCGGGGCGTTCTGATCCACGTCCACGATGTCTTCCTGCCCTTCGAGTACCCCCGGCCGTGGGTGTTGGAGAAGGGGCGAGCCTGGAACGAGCAATACCTGGTGCAGGCCATCCTCGGCTGGAGCGATGCGTTCGAGGTGCTCTGGCCCGGGCATTACCTGGAACGGACGC
Organism: Acidobacteriota bacterium; assembly: GCA_041578395.1. Classification (GTDB taxonomy): domain Bacteria; phylum Acidobacteriota; class UBA6911; order RPQK01; family JANQFM01; genus JBFGHG01. The sequence goes on along the minus strand of JBFGHG010000225.1, from coordinate 4,448 downwards.
TGCCCGGTTTCGGCGAGCACTTTCCCTGGCGCGGCGACGCGGCGGCCAGCAGTCTCTGGTTGAGAAAGACCCGGCACGGCCTTCGAAAAGGAGAGCGAGAGTGAATCTGCGAGTCTTGTTGATCATGGACCCCCTGATCCCGGTGCCGCCGCGCGCCTACGGGGGCATCGAGCGGGTGGTGGCGGACGTAGGGGCCGAGTTGCTCGCCCGGGGCCACGAGGTGACTCTCTGGGCGGGCCCGGGCTCGCAGCTGGAGTCACGCGTGGAGACGTTCGGCAAGATCGGAGAGTGGACCCGCTGGAGCAGTTTTCGCAACCTGACCCAGCTGGCCTGGCGTTTCCGGCGCCGGCGCGGCCGCTTCGACGTGATCCACAACTTCGGCCGGCTGGCCTACCTGCTGCCCGTCCTCCGCTGGAACGTGCCCAAGGTGCAGACCTACATGCGCACCGTGCGGCCCGCCAACATCGCCCGCATGCACCGGATGGGGGCCCGGGCCCTCCACTTCACGGCCGTCAGCAAGGCGATTCGCGACACGGGCGCGCCCGGCGGGGGCCCCTGGAGCGTGATTTACAACTGCGCCCCCACCGACCAGTTCGAGGCGGTCACCCGGACCGACTGGCGAGAGGCGCCGCTGGTCTTCCTGGGCCGGCTGGAGCGCTGCAAGGGAGCCCACACGGCCATCGAGGTGGCGCAGCGGACGGGACGCCGGCTCACCATCGCCGGCAATCTCTCCACGCTCCCGGAGGAGCAGGAGTACTTCGAGCGCGAGATCGAGCCGCGGCTGGACGGCCGCCTGGTCCAGTACGTCGGAGAGGTCGACAACCGTGCCAAGCAGGAGTTGCTGGGAGGGGCCGCCTGCCTGCTGCTGCCGATCGAGTGGCGGGAGCCGTTTCCGGTGGTCCTCCCGGAAGCGTTGCTGTGCGGCACACCCGTGATCGCCTTCCGGCGGGGAGGCGTGCCCGAGGGGATCGATCACGGGCGGACGGGCTTCGTCTGCGACACCCCGGACGAGATGGCGGAGTGCGTGGGGCGGCTGGGAGAGATCGACCGGGCCACCTGCCGGGCGGAGGCCGAACGCCGTTTCAGCCCCGCCGCCATTACCGCCGAGTACGAACGGCTCTACCGCGATCTGCGGTCCTCGGCCGGGGGGCCGCCCCGGGACGAGGAGGCAGGCGTACCGGCATGAGCGGCTCGCGAGTCTGCCTGCTGAGTCCGGGGCAGCCCTCCACCAACCCCAGGCTGGTGAAGGAGGCGGACGCCCTGGCGGAAGCGGGGTACCGGGTGCAGGCGCTGTGCGGGGTCTGGGCGGACTGGGCCGAGGCCACCGACCGCGAGCTGCTGCGGGACCGCTCCTGGCGCTGCCGCTACGTGGGAGGACGTCCCGGAGAGGAGCGCCTTCTCTACCACTGGACCCGGCTGCGCTACGCCGCCGGGAGGAGACTCGCCCCCCTGGGCCCGAGCAGAGACCGCTCCCTGCGCTGGGGACTCAGCCGGGTCGGAGAGGAGTTGCGCCGGGCCGCGCTGGCCTCGCCGGCCGACCTGTACATCGCCCACTATCCCGGTGCCCTGGCGGCCGCCGCCGAGGCCGCCGCGCGCCACGGAGGGAGGCTGGGATACGACCTGGAGGATTTCTACTCCGACCGCGGCGCCGTGGACGGGCCGAGGCTGGCCCTGATCGAGAGTTGTGAACGCCGCTACCTTCCCCGCTGCGACTTCGTGACGGCAGCCTCGCCGGGAATCGCCCGCGGTTACCGGGACAAATACGGAATCCCGGAGCCGGTCTGCATCCTCAACGTCTTTCCCGCGAGCATGCGCCCGGCCCGGCGCCCGGAGGCGTCCACCGCGGGACCCCTCCGTCTCTACTGGTTCTCGCAGACCATCGGCGCCGGACGGGGCCTCGAGGACGCGGTGAAGGCCCTGGCGGCCGTGGCGGAACTTCCCATCGAACTGCACCTGCAGGGGGTCTGGCAGGAGGGCTTCGAGCGCGCCTTGCGGGGACTGGCCGAGCGCCGGGGACTGCCGGCCGGCAGGATCCACGCCCATCCCCCGGTCCCTCCCGGCCGGATGGTGAGGGAGTCGTCGCGCTACGACGTCGGACTGGCGCTGGAGCCGGCCCGTGACTGCAACAACGACCTGACCGTGTCCAACAAGCTGTTCACCTATCTGCTGGCCGGCAACGCCCTGCTGGCGACCCGCACCCGCGGGCAGGCGGAGATCTGCCGGCAGCTGGGCGAGGCGGCCGCCACCGTGCCCTGCGGTGACGCCGAAGCTCTGGCGGGGCAGCTTCGGACGTGGTACCACGACCGGGAGTCGTTGAATCGGGCGCGGGCGGCCGCCTGGCGGGCCGGCGGACTGCGTTACCACTGGGACCGGGAGAAGATGCTCCTGTTGGAGCTGGTCAGCAGGACGCTGGAGGGCCCGGCGCGCCGCGAGCCGGCGGGGGCCGCGCGGCAGGCGGCTCGAGGCGTGTGATGCGAAACGTCCTGATCGTCTCTCCCCATTTTCCGCCCATCAACGCGCCCGACATGCAGCGCGTCCGCCTCAGCCTGCCGCACCTCGAACGCTTCGGCTGGCGGCCGGTGGTGCTGAGCGTAGACCCGGACGCCGTGGAGGGGGTACGGGATCCGCTGCTGGAAGAAACACTGCCGCCGGAGCTGGCCGTCACCCGGGCCGCTGCTCTGCCGACGGGCCTCACGCGTCCGCTGGGCCTGGGAAACCTGGGGCTGCGCGCCTTCCGGCAGCTCTACCGGCGGGGCCTCCGCTTGATCGAGGAACGAAAGATCGACCTCGTCTACTTCTCGACCACCGTCTTCACGGTGATGCCTCTGGGCCGGCTCTGGGAGCGCCGTTGCGGGGTTCCCTTCGTGATCGACATGCAGGACCCCTGGGTGAACGACTGGTCGGAAGCGGACGGCGGGCCGCGGCCCGTGAAGAGCCGCCTGGCCGGCTGGATGCACGCCCGGCTGGAGCCCTGGACGATGAGCCGCGTGAGCGGTCTGGTGTCGGTGTCCGAGCAGTACCTCCGCACGCTGCGGAACCGGTACCCGCGGCTGGGGGCCCTCCCCATGGAGACGCTCCCCTTCGGCTACGCCGAGCGGGACTTCGAGCTGCTGCAGCGCCGGCCGCAGCCCAACCGCTTCTTCGCCCGCGGCAACGGCCTGCTGCACGGCGTCTACGTGGGACGGGGGGGCGCGGACATGCGGACCGCGCTGGAGGCGATGCTGGGGGCCCTCCGCAAGGGGCTGCGGGAGGATCCGCAGCGGTTCGAGCGCATCCGCCTTCATTTCGTGGGGACCGACTACGCGCCCGCACCGTGGGGGCGCCCCACGGTGCAACCGCTGGCCGAGGGCATGGGTCTGGGAGACCGGGTGCGGGAGTCGGTCCAGCGGGTCCCCTATTTCGAGGCGCTGCAACTGCTGGCGGACGGCGACTTCCTGCTGGTCCCCGGCTCCCAGGATCCAAGCTACAGCGCCTCCAAGATCTACCCCTACGTGCTGGCCCGCAAGCAGCTGCTGGCGGTCTTCCACGAGCGAAGCAGCGTGGTGGACTTCGTGCGGCGCACCGGCTGCGGCCGGGTGGTTGCGTTCCGCTCGCGGCAGCCCGGGGCCGAGCTGATCGACGAGGTCTACGGCGAGTGGAAGCGGATCCTGTCGCAACCGGGCAAGGCGCCGGAGTTGCGCTGGGATCAGCTGGAACCGCACGGGGCCCGCGAGATGACCCGCCGGCAGTGCCGGCTCTTCGACCGGGTCGTGGCGGGGGAGGCGGCATGAGCCGCTCGCTTCTCTTTCGGCTGTTCACCGCGGCGCTGGCGCTGGTGGCGGCTCTCACGCTCGCCGAACTCTCCCTGCGGCTGTTCCGCCCCTGGGTGGGGCGGCACTCGGACACCATGTTTCAGGTCATCGAGTTCGACGCGCGGCTGGGCTGGCGGATGCGTCCCGGGATCCAGGCTTCGGTGGACTTCGTGGACCGGGAGGGAATCGCCGTCCGCAGCAACCGCTGGGGGTTCTGGGACGGGGCATGGGAGGAGCGGGGACGGAGCGGGCGGTGCCGGGTCGCCTGCCTGGGCGATTCCTTCACCTGGGGACTGGGGGTGAGCCGGCAGGAGCGGTTTTCCGACCGCCTCGCCTCGCTGGACGCCGGGCTCGAGGTCATGAATTTCGGAATGCCAGGCTACGGAAGCGATCAGGCCCTGCTGACCTGGCGCCACCTCGCCCGCCGCTTCCGGCCCGAGGTGGTGGTCCTGACGGTGTTCGAGAACGACTTCGCCGACAACCTGTTCTCCCTGCGCAATGGCCGCGCCAAACCCTACTTCCGCCTGGCTGGCGAGGAACTCCGGTTGGAGAACACCCCCGTGCCCGACGTGACTTTCTGGACGTCGGGGGTGTTGGACGAAGTGGCGCCCCCCTACCGCCACCTCTACCCTCGGACCCGGTACGAGCGCAACCGGG
>JBFGHG010000224.1:0-5745 GCA_041578395.1 Acidobacteriota bacterium | reverse complement strand
TGAACAACGCCGGCTATCACGTGCAGGCCCATCGCCTGAAGGACGAGGTGGTCCGGGACACCCGTGGGGTGCTCTACCTGCTCTGGGCGGGCGCGCTTTTCGTGCTGCTGATCGGCGCCGTCAACATCACCAACCTGGTGCTGGCCCGCTCGCGGGTGCGGCTGCGGGAGTTCGCCCTGCGCTCCGCTCTGGGCGCCGGGCGCTGGACGCTGGCGCGTCAGCTGCTGACGGAGAACGTGCTGCTGGCCGTAGTTTCGGCGGCGGCGGGCCTGGCGCTGGGCTACTGGGGCCTGTCGCTGCTCGCCTCGCTGGGCCTGGGTGAACTGCCCCGGGGGAGCGAGATCCGGATGAGCGCCGCCACGGTGGGCTTCACCTTGCTGCTGAGCACGGTCGTGGGACTGGCGATGGGGGTGCTGCCGCTGGGTCAGCTGTGGAGGCTGAACCTGGGCGAAGCGCTGGGCGAGGAGGGCCGCTCGGGCACGGCCGGCGCCCGCTTCCGGATGGTGCGCAACGCGCTGGTGACCGTACAGGTGGTCTTTGCCTTCGTGCTGCTGACGGGCGCGGGCCTGCTGCTGGTCAGCTTCTACCACGTCCTCTCCATCGATCCCGGCTTTCGGGATGGCGAGCGGATCCTCACCGGCAGCGTCAGTCTGCCCGCCGGCCGCTACCCGGAAGACGCGGACCAGCGGAATTTCTACAGCCGAACGCTGGAGCGGCTGCGCGCGCTGCCCGGCGTGGCCGAGGCGGGAGTCACCTCGACCATCCCCTTCGGCGGCAGCCAGAGCGACAGCGTGATCCTGGCGGAAGGCTACGTGATGGAGCTCGGGGAGTCCCTGGTCTCTCCCAGCTTCAACGTGGTCTCGCCTGGATACTTCGAGTCGATGGGAATCGACCTGATCGAGGGGCGGACGTTCGACGGCAGCGACGTCCCGGGCGCCCTCGCCACCGTGATCGTCGATCAGCGCCTGGCCCGCAGATTCTGGTCCGACTCGAGCCCCCTGGGGCGCCGCCTCTACTTCCCGAACGATCCGCAGGACCTGCTGAAGATCGACGAAAACACCCGCTTCTTCACGGTGGTGGGGGTGGTAAGGGACGTCAAGCTGCGGGCGCTGGTCGATCCGGACGAGCGGGTCGGCGCCTATTACTTTCCGCTGGCGCAGACTCCGCGGCGCCGGATGACCTTTGCCGTGAAAGCCGCCGGCTCCCCAGCCGGCCTCGCGGAAAGTGTCCGGCGGGAGCTGGCCGCCATCGACGCGGAGCTGCCGTGGTACGACGTGCAGACCATGCAGCAGAGGCTGGACGATTCCCTGGTGAGCCGCAAGTCCCCGATGCTGCTGGTCACGGCGTTCGGCGCGGCGGCGCTGCTGCTGGCCGCGGTCGGCATCTATGGCGTGCTGGCCTACCTGGTGACGCAGCGGACGCGGGAGGTCGGCATCCGCATCGCCCTGGGCAGCAGCACGGCCGGCATCTTCCGGCTGATCCTGCGCGAGGGGGTGGTGATCGTGGGGGCGGGGATCCTGCTGGGCCTGGCCGGAGCGTTCGCCCTGGCCCGCACCGTGGCCAGCCTGCTGTACGGCGTCCAGCCGCTGGACCCTTCCGTGATCGTGGCGGCGGTGGTGGTGCTGGGAGCCGTCGCCCTGGCCGCCTGCGCCATGCCGGCCCTGAGGACCACCCGGATCGACCCCGTCAAGGCGCTCAGCGCCCAGTAGGCCGCTCGCCGGCGGCGCTGGTGGCGAACTCTTCGGACCATTTCATGGGAAGGCCGTTCTTTCCGATCTCGAACATCAGGCGGGCACTCACCATCTCGGCGGCGCGGGGCGGGGTGCGCCCCCCTCCCGGTAGTGCAGGACTCCGCCCCCGATTCTTCCCAGCCGAACCAGTTCCGGGGGCTCGACCACCGCCTTTTGTTCAGTGCGGGAGTCCTGGGATCGAAGCTCACTCGGCGCGGAGCGCCCGCGAGGGCTGGATACGGAGTGCCCGCCGCAGTGGAAGGAAATGCGCCGAGGCGACCGCCAGGGCGAGCAGCGCGCCGCACGCGGCCAGCGTGAGCGGGTCGAGCGGCTGGATCCGGAAGAGCAGGCTTTCCATGAAACGGGTGAGCGCAGCCGTGAAGGCGAGTCCGGCGGCGATTCCCACGGCCGTGAGGCGGGCGCCGCGCCCCAGCACCAGCGCGGCGACCTGGGCCAGCCCGGCCCCCAGAGCCATCCGGACCGCCAGCTCCTGGGTTCGCTGCAGCACGAAAAAGGACGCCAGACCGTAAATGCCGGCGGCCGTCAGCAGCACCGCCACGACGGCGAAGCCCGCCAGCAGGAGGGTGACGAAACGCCGGTCGGCCGAAGCAGCCCCCAGCAACTGATTCATCGTTGCGAAGCGGTAGACGGGAATGTCTCGCCGTACTTCCGCGACGCTGCGCCGGATCTGTCCGACCAGCACAGCCGGCGGTGATCCGGTCTTCATGACGAGCGTCGGATACGGGTGCGGCCGTTGCAACAGCGGCAGGTAGATCTGATCGCCGGGAGGGGCATCCAGCCCCGCGTGCCGTACCTCGCTCACGAGCCCCACCACGGTCCACCAGGGACCATCCTCCGATCCGCCGACTCGCACCCGTTTCCCCAGCGGATCTTCACCCGGCCAGAAGCGGGCGGCCGTTTCGCTGCCCACGATCGCGACCGGAAGGGCGCCGGGCCGATCCGCGGGCAGGAACGGGCGGCCCCGCTCGAGGGGAATGCCCATCGTCTCGAAATAGCCGGGAGTGACGGCGTACAGCTGAGCGCTCGGGGCCTCGGCGGGATTGATGTCGGGACGGTCTTCCCGGTGAATGCCCCAGGAATCCCAATTCCCACCCTGCGGAATCTGGCTGGCGGCCGCCGCCCGGATCACCCCGGGAATCGCCCCCACCCGCGTCAGGACCTCCCCGGTGACGGCCGTAACCGCCGCGTCCTCCGAGTAAGACTCGCCCACCATCGAAAGCTGGCAGCTGAGCAGGCCGTCCGCGACGAACCCGGGATCGACGGCGATCAGGTTGCGCACACTCTGCAGCATCAGCAGAGAGCCGGCCAGCAGCACCATGGCCAGAGCCAGGTCGGCCACGATCAGGCTCTTTTGCGCCCGTTGCACGCCCGGGGCCGGCGTCAGTCTCGAATCCTGCCGCAGCGACGCCATCATGTCCCCACTGGTGGAGCCGAAAGCGGGGGCCACTCCTGCCGCGACGGCGATCAGAGCGGCGGCGAGCGGAGCCAGCAGGATGAGGCTCCAGCCCATTTCGAGAGGGCCGAAGCGGGTCAGCTCGGCCGGCGCCAGCGCCAGCAGAACCCGTACGATTCCCAGTGTCAGGAGCAATCCCAGCACCCCGGCCGCCGCTCCCAGCAGCGCGTTTTCCGTCAGCACCTGGCGCAGCAGGCGTCGCCGGCCGGCCCCCAGCGCCAGCCGCAGGCTGACCTCCTTGCGTCGTCGCATGCCCCGGGCGAACAGCAGGTTGGCCACGTTGGCCGTGCTGATCAGCAGCACCAGCAGGACGGCCGCGCCCAGGATCGTCAGTGCGGGGCGGACGGGACGGCTCATGTCGCCGTGCAGCGTGGCGACGGCCGCCCGGTCCTCCTCCGCGTAGTCGGTGGGGTACTGCTGCTTCAGCCGCGAATGGATCGCGTTCAGCTCGGTGGCGGCCGCGTCCGGAACCGCTTCCGGGCGGAGCCGGCCCAGGGCCTTGAGGTGCTGGCAGCTCCGGCAGGCCCAGGGGAGGCTGGTGTCGTAGGCCAGCGGGGCCCAGATTTCGGCCTCCTGGTACAGGTGCGCCGAAGGGACGTCGCGGTACCCTTCCGGCAGCACTCCGATGACCTGGTAGCCGCGGCCGTTGAGGGTCAGAGTCCGGCCGACCGCCCCGGAGTCGCCGCCCAACCGGTCTCGCCACAGCGCATGGCTCAGAATCACAACGCTGCCGCTGTCGGGGTGGTCGTCGGCGGGCTCGAAATCGCGTCCAATCGCCAGCCGTACGCCCAGCAGCGAGAAGTAGGACGCACCGACCCGGACGCCGGTCAGCCGCTCGGCTCCGGACTCCCGTTGCAGGGTCGGGGCCCACGACCGGACCGCCGCCAGCCCGGCCAGTGTCCGGCTTTGCTGCTCCCAGTCCTGCAGGGTGGCGAACCCCAGCGTGCCCGGACGAGTGGCCGTCGAACCGTGTCCCACCAGGATCAGCCGCTCGGGCTCCGGATAGGGCAGCGGCCGCAGCAGGACCGCGTTGACCACGGCGAAGACCGACGCCGCGGCGGCGATTCCGGAACCGAGGACCAGGATGGCGAACAACGAGAAGGCGGGGTGCCGGCGCAGCATGCGAAACGCGTACCCGAGGTCGCGGACGACGCTCTCCAGGAGGTTGGCTTCGAGCGGAGGGGGAGCGGGAGAGACCGCCGGCCGGCGGTCGGCCTGGCGAAAGCGCTGAGTCGCCGCCGGGTCGGACAACTCGGAAAGCACCTGCCTGCGCGCCTGCCCGGGGGCCAGTCCGGAAGCGAGGGCCTGCCGGTAGCGGTCCTCCAGGTGGTCGGCGATTTCCTGCAGGATCTCGGCTTCCCGCGCGGGGTCGGCCGAGAGGTTGGGGAGCTTTTCGCGGGCCAGGCGCTTCCAGTCCGTCATCGTTCACACCTTCAGGCCGGCCACGCGGACCAGGGCCTGGAAGAAGTCTTCCCAATGGCGGCGATGAGCCGCCAGCCGCTCGGTGCCGGGCGGAGTGATGCGGTAGTAGCGGCGGCGCCGCTGGCCCGCCTTCTCCACCCAGCGGCCTTTCACCAGACCGAGGTTCTCCAGCCGATAGAGGATCGGATAGAGGGAGGTGACATGGAACACGAGGTCGCCCCCGGAACGCTCTTCGATCAGCTGGGCGATCTGGTACCCGTGCCGCGGGCGCTCCTGGAGCAGTGCCAGGATCAACAGTTCGGCGCTTCCCTTCTTCAGCTGCCGGTCGTCCATGGATCGGGACGTCATATTGGATTCCAATATATGTCAACCCCGAGGTCCGAGACTGGAGCACCTCGAGGAACTCGGCAACGATCGCGCTCTCGTAGTTTTTGAACCAGACTCCTCGCCCTCGGGCTCCAGCCGACTTCGCCGCCGGGCCATGCTCCAGTGGTGCAACTCGATCGCCGCGTCTGGGCGGTACCCCACGCCCTGATCTTCGGGGCCTGGGCGTCCAATCAAGGGTCGACAATCTGAAAGGCCCATTGAGCGCGAGGCCATTTGACAGAAGGCTCGAAGCGTGCAAGGAGGCCATGCGCCAAGCCCCGCTGCGGACGATGATGAAGTGGGAAGAACTCCGCAAACTGACGCGTGAGCCATGATCCTGCTCGACACCGACGTGCTGGTCTACGCTTTCGAACCGGACTCGCTCCATCACGATTGGGCGACCGAAACGATCGCCGCCGCCGTGGCCGAAGGCGGCGCTGCCATCAACGCGGTGAGCTTGGCTGAGCTTTGTGTAGGAGACGCGGACCCGCCAACCGTAGCCGACCGGGTGAGGAGTTGGGGCGTAGAGATTCTCGACGTCCCCACGGCGGCAGCGAACGTGTGCGCCGAGGCGTACCGCCGGTATCGGAAGCGGCGGAAATCTCAGTCAGGCTCGCCCGCTCCAGCCATGCCGCTCCCCGACTTCTTCATCGGCGCACAAGCCAAGATCATGGGCTGGAGTCTCGCCACGGCAGACCAAGGTCGGTTCCAGACCTATTTCCCTTCGGTACGGCTCGAAACGCCGTGAACAGG
>JBFGHG010000223.1:0-5751 GCA_041578395.1 Acidobacteriota bacterium | reverse complement strand
GGCCGAGCTGCTCTGGCCCGATCAGGACGCGCTCGGGCAGCGCCTGGTGCTGGAACCGGACGGCGAGCCGTACGAGATCGTCGGAATTGCCCGCAACGGTTTGTACCGCACCCTGGGCGAGGAGACGCGGCCGTTCCTGTACCGCAACATCGAGCAGACCGGCAGCCGCGACCGCCTGGTGCTGGTGCGCACGGGTGCCGATCAGGCGTCGCTGCTGGCCGCGCTGCGCCAGACCGCGCGCGCCTACGACGAAAAGATCCCGGTGGTCGACGTCCAGCCGGTCGCCCGGGCCCTGGAGTCCGCGCTGCTGCTGCCGGAGGTGGCGGCCGGCCTGTTCGGGCTGTTCGGCATCCTGGGGACGCTGGTGGCTTCGGTGGGACTCTACGGCGTGGTGGCCTACATGGTCAGCCGGCGCACCCGCGAGATCGGGATTCGCATGGCCCTGGGCGCCAGCGGCCGGGACGTGCTGCGGATGGTGCTGGGCCGCGGCCTGGTGCTGACGGCGGTGGGAACCGTGCTGGGAGTGGGCGCTGCCCTGCTGGCCGCGCAGGTGCTGTCGTCGCTGCTGTACGGCATCAGTTCCAGCGACCTGGTGACCTACGCGGCGGTGTGCGGTCTGCTGACGGGCGTGGCCATCGTGGCCTGCCTGGTCCCGGCCCGCCGCGCCAAGAACCTGGACCCCATGGCGGCGCTGCGCTACGAGTGACGGCGTGCCAGCTCCCGCTCGAGGCTCTCCAGCCCCTTGCCCATCGCCCACTCGTGGTTGGACTCGAACAGCGGCCGCAGCAGGGGAGACAACCACCGGATCAGTGGCTTGTCGGCGCGCACCCGCCAGTCGTAGCGGATTTGGGCGAACTCCCCCTCCTGCCGGAAGCGCCAGACGCCCTCGCCCGCCAGATCGCCCCAGGCTTCCAGCGCGAACCCGTGCGGCCGGTGCGACTCGGTGACCCGGAAGCACCAGCGCAGCCGGTAGGGGAGCTTGCCGCGGGTCAGCAGGCGGTAGACCGCGCCCACTCCGGCTTCGCCGCCCTCCTCGAGTTGCTCCACGGCGAGGTACACGGCCGGCCACCAGCGGGGGAGGTCCAGCGGCTTGGAGAGGACGTCGGACACTTCCTCGATCGTGCCCCTCACCCTCCAGTGCGTGGTGAAGGCGTACTCGGAACCCATCGACTCATCTTACCCGCCCGCCGAAAACTTTTTCGGCTCCGGAGAAACAAACCGGAACCCCTCCCGTAGTAGATGCTAAATAATTCGCATTTACGAAAGGAGATGCTGCAACCATGTCGAAACTTCATACGATCCTGCTGGTGCTGCTGCTGGTGTTGGCGAGTGTGTGCCCCGCGTGGGGACAGGAGGGGGACGGATCGCAGACGGTCCGGGTGGTGCCGCTGGCCTTCGGCGGGGCGGAGGCTCCCCGCCACCTCTTCACCACCACTTTTTCGCTGATGAACCTGAGCAACACGACCATCGAAGTCCAAGTCGTGGCCTTCGCCGATGACCGGGAGGTGGACGTGATCGACTCGGAGTCCGGGCCGGTGGCGGCCGCCACGATCCGGCTGCTGCCCAACCAGGCGGTGCGCCGGCTGCTGCGGCCCTTGGCCGACTCCGAGCTGTTTCCGCTGCGCCGGGCCTGGCTGCTGGTCCGGGGTCCGGCCGGGTCCTTCGCGGCCAGCGCGCGGATCACGGCGCTGCAGGTCTCGGCGGCCGACTCCACCCGGGTCGAGGACGTGCGTCCCGAGATGCCCGAATTCGACGCGCGCATCCGGAGCGACGTGCAGATCGACGCCCTGCCTCCGGCGCCCGACCTCGAAGCGCTGATCACCTGGGACGGCCAGCGCCGCTGCTTTCCGGTGGCGATGAGTTCCTACTCGCTGGTCAACCCCAACCGGGAAGCGGCCGAGGTGCGCTTCCGGTTCGTCCAATACCTGAGCGCGGGCAACCGAGTGGTGCACGAGGCCCGCCGGGCGATCCCGGGAGGGACACGAGTCTCGTTGCTGCTGGCTCAGATCTTCCCGGAGCTGTTTCCGCCCCGGGATACCGCCGCCTGCCCGGATCTGCCGGTCCATCAGACGGGCATCCTCGAGATGTCCGCCGACCGGCCGATCAACGTGGCGGCTCTGAGCGTCAACCTGGCGAGCGGCCATTTCGTCGACCTGCCGGTGCGCATCGTGCGTCAGTCGATCGGCGGCGACGAGTGAGCCGCGCGGGCCGGTGAAAGCCGGCCCATTCTCCGCGGCGGCTGGCAACGAGTCTCTCTGGGTGATACATCTGCTCCATGCGCCAGAGACTCGCAGCCGCCGCCGCGGCCCTCCTCGTCCTGGGTCCGGCCTGCGGGGAGCCTGCTCCCGAGGCCGACCTGATCCTCACCAACGCCAACGTCTACACGCTGAACTGGCCCGAGCCCGACGCGGAAGGCCGGCCTGCCGGCGGCGCCCCTTATCGCGACGGAACCTGGCGCGGCGACGCGGAAGCGGTGGTGATCCGGGACGGGCTGGTGCTGGCGCTCGGGGCCGCCGGCGAGCTGGAGCGCTATCGCGGGCCGGAGACCGTTGTGGTCGACCTCGAGGGCGCCACGCTGATTCCCGGGCTGGTCGATTCGCACACTCACGTGGAAGGGCTGGGGACCCGGCTGTCGCAGGTGGACCTGCGGGGGGCCCGGACGGAGGACGAGGTGGTCGAGCGCCTCGCCGCCGCGACGGGGGCGGCGGGCGAATGGCTGGTGGGCTCCGGCTGGGACGAAGGGGCCTGGGCCAACCGCTATCCCGACTCCGGCCGCCTCTCCGAGGCCTTTCCGGAGCGCCCCGTGCTCGTGCGGGGACTGCACGGGTTCGCGGTCTGGGGGAACCGGCGGGCGCTCGAGGCCGCCGGCATCGACGACGCCACGCCGGCTCCGGTGGGCGGGGAGATCCTGAAGGACTCGCGTGGCCGGCCGACCGGCGTGCTGCTCAACCGGGCCACCTCGCTGCTGGTTTCCGCTTTGCCGGCGCCGACGCTCGAACAGCGCCGCGAGTGGTTCCGGCTGGGCCTGGAAGAGATGGCGCGATCCGGCTACACGGCGGTGCACGAAGCGGGGCTGGACCGGGAGGCGCTCGAGGCCCTCACCGCGCTGGCGGACGCCGGACGGCTGCCGGTCAGGGTCTACGCCATGCTCTCGGCACGCGACGAGGCGCTGCTCGAGGAGTGGATCGAGCGGGGTCCGCAGACGGAGGAGAACCGGCTGGCCGTCCGCTCCGTCAAGGCCTACTACGACGGCGCGCTGGGCTCGCGGGGAGCGCGGCTGCTCGAGGACTACTCCGACCGGCCGGGGCACCGGGGAGTGTCGGGCGTTGGCTACGGCTTCGACCGCGAACTGGTGCGCCGGGCCATGGAGGCCGGCTTCCAGGTGGGGATCCACGCCATCGGCGATGCCGGCAACCGCGAGGTGCTGGAGTTCTTCGAGGAGGCCTTCAGGGCGGTCCCGGCGGCGGCCGCACACCGCCACCGGATCGAGCACGCCCAGGTGCTGCACCCGGACGACTTCGCGCGGGTAGCGGAGCTGGGCCTCACCGCTTCGATGCAGCCGCCGCACGCGGTGGAGGACATGGCCTGGGCCGAGCAGCGGCTGGGTCCGGAGCGGGTACGCGGCGCTTACGCCTGGCGGACGCTGCGCGGCCACGGCGTGCGGCTGATCCTCAACTCCGACCTGGCCGGTTCCGACCACGACGTCTTCTACGGCCTGCACGCCGCCGTCACCCGGCGTGACCGGACGCTCGCGCCGGACGGGGGGTGGTATCCGGAACAGGCGCTCAGCCCGGAAGAGGCCCTGCGCGGGTACACGTCCTGGCCCGCCTGGGCCGCCTTCGCGGAGGAGTCGCGCGGTCGGATCGCGCCCGGGATGGTGGCCGATCTGACGGTCCTGAGCCTGGACCCGCTCAAGGTGGGTTCCAGCCGGCCCGCCGACCTGCTGGAGGGCGAGGTGCGGATGACCCTCGTGGGCGGCGAGATCGTGCCGTAGGTCGTGGCGCGGGCATCCTGCCCGTGATTCTCGGTTGGGAATGACGGCCTGGAAGGCCTCTCCACTACGCGTACTCGATCTTGCAGTGCACTTCGACGGACTTGATCGGCTTGTCCGGCACGATGTCGGCGTCGATCGTGATCGGCTGGACGCCGGCGGCGGTGCCCGGGCGGGTGCGCGGTACCCGGACGGCAGACTCGGGCGCCTTCGACTCCTCGGCCGTGCTCACCGGCGGCGGCTTCGCGACCGGGCCGCCGCTCAGCTGGCCGGGCCGCACCTTCTGTTCGAACTCCGCGATCGCCGCCGCCAGTTTGGCTTTCTGCGCCTGGTAGCTGTCCTTGGCGAAGTCGCTCCCCTCGCGCTCGATCTTGCTGCCCAGGCGAGCTTCCTTTTCGCTTTCGCCCATCCCCTGGTAGGCCTCGGCCATGGTCATGTAGATCCACTGCCGGTCGCCGCGCTGGGCGAAGGCTTCCTCGTCCTCCATCAGCTCCTCGCAGATCTCGGCCACTTTCTTGCGGATCATGTTGGCGTGCCCGTAGCTGACGATGGCGTCGAAGCGGTCCTCCAGCAGGTTGGCCCGCTGCGTGTACATGTAGGCCACGTTGATGCCGTTGTAGTAGTCCTGCTTCACGTAAAATCCGCGCTCGTAAGACTCGATTGCCCGCTCCAGGTACTCGAGGTCCCCGGTGAGCTCGAACTTGCGTTTGTTGATGGCGCCCGACAGTCCCAGCGTCTCGGGGTCGTTCGAAATGCGGGGGGCGCAGTAGCGGGCCAGGATCTCTTCGGCCTCCTCGAGCGCCGCGATGGCCTTGTCCTTGTCGAGCTTTCCCTCGGCGTCCCGTTTCTCGCCGTTCTTGTAGGTGACCAGGGCCAGCCGCTGGGCCAGGAACACGTCCGGCTTCTTGTCGGCCTGCCCTTCCGTCTGCATCTCGATGGCCTGGCGAAACAGCCGGACCGCCTCGGGGAAGTCTTTCCTCTTCTTGGCGGCTTCCGCCAGGTCGATCGTGTTGGCCAGCGACTTCCCCTCTTCGACTTCCGTCGTCTCGCGCTGATCGGGAGGGACGTAGACGGGGGGCTCGAGGTAGGTTTCTTCCCGGTAGGCGGGCGGGGTCATGTCCCGCAGGAACTGGAAGACCGGGCTGTCGCTCTCGCGTTTGGCCTCCGGCGCGGCGGTGCGCCTCCGCTTTTCGATGGCGATGATCTTGTCCAGCAGCCCGGACAGGTGAGCCACGAAGCGCTCCTGCTCCTTTTCGCTGATCTTCTCTCCGCCGTGATCGTACTGGTGGATCACGAAGTGGCTGAGGTCGAAGGGGATGCGCCGCATCAGCACCGACTCGGCGATGATGATGGTGGTGTACGGCTTCTGGGCGTGCCGCACCCCGAGTTCGTAGAACACGTTGGCGTTGAGCGTGGACAGGTCGGCGATCACGATGTCCGCCTGGTAGATCCAGCGGTACATGATCGAGTCGATGCTGCCCGTGAGGTTGGCGTCGATGGCCCGGAAGCAGTTCACGCCGGCGTTGTCGCAGGCCGGCCGGACGATCTGCTCGTAGGTCTTGTCCAGGTTCAGAACCCGCCCCGTGGTGTAGTCGGTCTTGTTGCCGAAACCGGTCACCACGAAGCAGGTCAGCTGCTTCTCCCCGCTTTGGCGCGCTGCCGCTGCCGTCGTGCTCTCGGCCATGGATCTTCTCCCCGAAATGGATACCTGTCGAAATTCGGTTTCCTCCACTATAGCAGGGTTGCGGCAAGGCGTCGTG
>JBFGHG010000222.1:0-5765 GCA_041578395.1 Acidobacteriota bacterium | reverse complement strand
CCTACCAGGCCGCGATTCCGACCTTCCCACCAAGACGGGCAGGATGCCGGTCCTGCTCAGCCCGCCAGGTAGCTCTCGCCCAACACACCGCCCAGCTTCTCCAGCAGGAGTTCCGCGTCCGCGGTCGAGAAGGGCAGGGGCGGCTTGATCTTGACGACGTTGTGCTGCGGCCCGTCCGTGGAGAGCAGCACGCCTTCTTCCTTCATCCGCTCCACGAGGTAGGCCGCCTCTTGGGCGGCTGGCTCCAGGGAGCGCGGGTCGCGCACCAGTTCGAACCCCAGGAACAGCCCTTCCCCGCGGACGTCTCCGATCAGCGGGCACCCTCCGGCCAGCTCCCGCAATCCGGCACGCAGACGTTCACCGACCCGCTGAGCATTCGCCCGCAACTCCTCTTCCTCCACCACGTCGAGCACGGCCAGGCCCGCCGCGCAGGAGACCGGGTTGCCGCCGAAGGTGTTGAAGTACTCCATCCCGTTGGCGAAGGCCTCCGCGATGGCGCGGGTCGTGATCACGGCCCCCATGGGGTGGCCGTTGCCGATCGGCTTGCCCAGCGTGACGATGTCCGGCACCACGCCGTGCAGCTCGAACCCCCACCAGTGGGAACCGACGCGTCCGAAGCCGACCTGCACCTCGTCGGCGATGCACAGCCCGCCGGCGGCCCGCACGGCTTTGTGGGCCTCGAGCAGGAACCCCGGTGGTGGGACCACCTGCCCCCCGCAGCCCAGCAGCGATTCGTAGAGAAAAGCGGCCGGCGGGCGCCCGTTTTCCTCCATGTCGGCCAGCAGGCGGCGCACCTCCCCGGCGTAGGCGGGCCCGGAGCCGGGACCCCGGTGGCGGCCGCGATAGGGGTCGGGCATGGGGAGCGTGTGCACGTGGGCCGGGGCGCCGCTTCCGCCGGGGCCGTCGAACTTGTAGGGGCTGACCTCGACCAGCCCCCCGGTGTTGCCGTGATAGGCCCCTTCGAAGACGATCACGCCGTTGCGGCCGGTGGCCGTGCGGGCCAGGCGCAGGGCCAGTTCGTTGGCCTCGCTTCCGCTGCACACCAGGTAGCAGACCTCGAGGGGGTCGGGGAACAGCCCGCACAGCCGCTCAGCGTAGCGGGCCAGAGCGTCGTGCAGGTAGCGGGTGTTGGTGTTGAGCACGGCCGACTGGCGGGCGGCGGCTTCCGCCACCCGGGGATGGCAGTGCCCCACGTGGGCCACGTTGTTGACGCAGTCCAGGTAAGCCCGGCCCAGCTCGTCGAACAGCCGGGTCCCGAAGCCGCGCACGATCTGGAGCGGCTCGCGGTAGGAGAGGGTCAGCGAGGGCCCCAGGTGGCGTCGGCGCAGCAAGGCGATCTCGCGGCGGGACATCCGGCCGGAGCCGGGCTCGAGCTGCGGCAGGCGCAGGATCAGATTGGGGTCGGGCGACAGGCTCGTCCAGACCTCGCGCTGTCCCGGAGCCGCCACGCCCGGGAAGTCACCCTCCCATGCGAGCAGGTCCACGATGATCTGAAAATGCAGGTGTGGCGGCCAGCCCCCGTTTTCTTCGCGCCGGCCCAGGGCGCCGATCCGCTGGCCTTTCTCCACGGACTGGCCGGGACGGACGCCGTCGAGAGAGGAGCGCTCCAGATGCCCGTAAAGCGTGAAGAACGGCTGGCCGCTCTCCGTGCGGTGCTCCAGCACGATCGTGGGGCCGTAGTCGTGGTCCCGGTCGTTGTCTGCGAGACTGTGGATTCGTCCCGCCAGGGGCGCCCGGATCTCACGGCCGGCTTCCGCGAACAGGTCCACACCCAGGTGGACCGTTCTTTGTTCTCCGCTGTCGGCAAAGGCCTCGCCCGGATAGAGGAGGCGCGCTTCCGCGTAGCGGCCCAGCCCGGTCCGAGCACCCGCCCGATCCAGGCGCTCGCGGACATGACCCTCGAGCGCATCCGGCCCGCCGAAGAGGGCCTGGCCGGCCAGCTCCAGGCTGCCGGCACTCAGGTCGAGCACCGGTGAAAACCCGTCGGGTGGCGGTTCCAGCACCGGTCCGAATTCCGGGCACGCGGCGAGCCAGCTCACGACCGCCGGCGAAGTGGGACAGGGCTCCCACCCGCAGGCCTGGCGCAGCCGGTAGTGGGCCAGGGCGGGGGGGACCGTCTCCAGAGTTTCCAGCAGCTCCCAGGCGGGACGGTCCGAGACCTGCAGGTAGTCGTCGTCCGGTTTCAACCGCCGCTGCCAGGCCGAGTTGGCCACGCTCACCGCCAGCCGCACCCGGGTCAGGTCGGCCAGGATCTCGATTTCTTTCTCGCCCAGAGGACGGGTCCGATGATAACCGGCCACCAGGGCCCCGGCGGCGCCGAGGGGGTCCGCCTGATCCATCATGGCGTAGGCGCAGGCCACGGCCGGCTCGCACACGGCCGGGCAGGCGATCATGTCGCCAAAGTCGATCAGCCCGGCGACGCGCTGCCCGTCCAGCCCCAGGTCTTCCACCAGCACGTTGTAATCGTTGGCGTCGTTGTGAACGAGGGTGCGCGGCAACCGGGCCAGAGCGGGCGCCACCGCTTCCCGGTAGCGCCTGAGGATTCTCTCGACCAGCGCGAGACGGCCGGCGTCCTCAATGCACTCCAGTACCTCGACGATCCAGCCGGCCCTGCTCAGGTCCCACTTCAGTTCGTGCTCCGGCGGCGGCCCCAGCTGCTCGAGCACGGCGTCGATCCGGCCCAGCAGCTCACCCAGTCGCGCCAGCAGCGGCAGGCTGCGGGGCCGTGTTCGGGCCAGGAGTTCGCCGGGCAGGTAGCTGACCAGACGCACGAAGTGCCGGCGGCCCCGGCCGTCCGCCACCGGCTCCACGGTGGCGCCGGACAGGGAGCGGAACACGCCGGGCACCGGCAGATCGGCCCCGGAGAGGTGCTCCAGCGCCCGATTCTGAAACTCCAGCCGGAACTTCGTTTCGCAGGCGTTGGCGATTTTCAGGACGCGCCGCCCCGTTTTCGTCTCCAGCAGGAAGTTCTGATCCCGTTCGCTGGGCAGCGGAGTGGCCTGAAGCGCCGGCCCGTAGAGGTCGGCGGCAATTCCCAGCGCCTCCTCGACGGAGAATTCGGGCGCCCCTTGTTCCACCGCTTCGTCGATCATTGCCGGCCGCGAGTGTAGTCCCGAGGCCGGTGACCGGGCAATCCGCCCGGCTTGAAGATCGCGCCGATTCCAGGTAAAATGCACACCTCGCAAGAGGGCAACGGGGGGTCCCGCTTCTCGCGAAAATTCAAGGAAAAGGACGAACGAAACAACACGAATGAGCAGGTTTTTAATCATCCCGGCCGCCGTTTTGGGATTCTGCTCGTTCGCCGGCGCCGAGGTGCGCGAGGAAGGCCGAAAGGACGAGGAAGCGAAGCCGATCCAGCTCGCGGCCCCGCCTGCCGATTCTTCGCTGCCTGCAAGCGGCGAACGATTCGAATTCCAGCTGGTGCCCAAGCAGGGCACACCCTATTACCGTTTCCGGTCGATCTTCCTGGACATCGGCCGCGATCAGCGCGACATCTGGCTGAGCCCGTTCCGCTTCGAGCGCAGCGACTCACGCTGGATCGTCCCGATCGGCCTGGCCGCTTCGGCCTTGGTCCCCACCGACGAGGAGCTGTCCGAGAGGATCTCGGGGGTCAAGTTCCCCAGCAAGGAGATCTCGGCGCTGGGCGGCCCCACCAACTTCCTCACCGCCGGGGCGATGTGGGGCATCGGGAAGTGGAGGCGGGAGCCCAAGGTCCAGGAGACCGGCCTGCTCGGCCTGCGCGCCACCGCCGACGCCTGGATCACCGTCAAGGCCCTCAAGAAGATCACCGACCGCGAACGGCCCGACAAAGCGGGCGGCAAGGCCAACTTCTGGGGCGGCGGCAACTCGTTCCCCTCGGGCCATTCGGCCGAGACCTGGGCATTCGCCACTGTGGTGGCCAAGCAGTACCCGGACAAGCTCTGGGTGAAGCTGGCATCCTACGGCCTGGCCTCGGCGGTCAGCTTCTCCCGGGTCTCCGGCAAGCGCCACTACATGTCCGACGTGGTGGTGGGCGGCGTGATCGGCCACCTGATCGGCCGGCACGTGGTCAACGACTGGAAGAAGCGCCGCGAATTCATGCGCTCCAAGGCCTTCCAGCTGGCCGACGAGCCCGACCCGCGACGCTGACCAGACCTCGGCCCCGGAGTGAAGCTGCTGCGGTCGCCCGACAAACGGGACGACTCGATTCGCGACCCGGAGTCGAATCGAGAACCTTGGCCCTGGACTCGGTTGAGCCCCCCTTCGCCTTGACCGAAAACCCACAACCGTGCTAGAAGTTACGTCTTTCGGACGAGGGACGGTTTTTCGGCATGATTTCTCCAGACTGGTCGCTGATCGCCTCCGCCCTGATCTTCCTGCTGACCCTGGTGGGCTTCAACCAGCTGCTGCTGCAGCCCCTGCTGCGGGTGCTGGAAGAACGCAAGGCTCGCACCATCGACGTGGTGCACTCGGCCAGCCAGGAGGGAGACCGCTACCACGCCCTGGTGTCGGAATACGAGCAGCGGATCAAGGAGGAGCGGCAGGCCGGCTACCGGCGCGCCGACGAGGTCCGCAGCGAAGCCGTGAAGGCCCGCCAGGCCCAGGTCGCGGAGACCCGCCAGCAGGCGCAGGAAATGGTCGGCGAGGCCAGGAAACGAATCGAAGAGGAGTTGGAGTCGGCCCGCGGCGAGCTGAAAGGGGAAGCCGAACAGATCGCGGCGCTGATTGCCGGGCGGGTGCTCGAGAGCCGCTGAATCGGCTACGGGCGGCCCCGGACCTCTTTTTCAGAGTTTTCGGACAATGAATCGACTCAGGTGGTTTCTGCTTCTGGGGTTGTGCGCCCTGTGGATGTGGCAGGCGCCCGGCGTGGCCGCCGCGGCGGCCGAGGGCGAGGGCTGGGGCTGGTGGGAGACCATCGGACGCTGGTTCAACCTGGCCCTCCTGTTCGGAGTGATCATCTACGCGGCGCGGATCCCCGCCCGGGAGTACTTTGCCCGGCGCCGCCAGGAAATCCAGCGGGAGATCCTCGAGGCGCGCCAGGCACGGGAGGAAGCGGAGCGGCGCCTGGCCGAGATCGAAGCGCGCATGAACAACCTGGATGTCGAACTCGAGAAACTGCGGCAGCAGGCCAACCAGGAAGCGGCCGCCGAGCGGGAGCGCATCCTGGAACAGGCCCGGCGCGACGCCGAGAAGATCCGGGCGTCGGCCGGCCGGGAGATCGAGGGGATCGGCCGGACCGTCCGCAAGCAACTGCGGGAATACGCAGCCGAGCTGGCGGTCGAACTCGCCGAGGACCGGATCCGCTCGAAGATGGGCGAGCCGGAGCAGCGTCGGCTGGTCGAGAAGTTCTTCAACGGGCTCGAGTCCCGGGCGGGAGGACTGCAGTAGATGGTTTCCTCCCTGGCAGCCAAATACGCGCGCGCCCTGCTGGAGGTGGTCTCCGAGGCGAGCCGGGAAGAGGAGACGGCCGCGGAGCTGGCCGTCTTCCGTCAGCTGCTGGCCAGCCACGACGGCCTCGCCGAGACCCTCGAAAACCCGGCGATTCCTTTTTCCGCCAAACGCCGGATCGTCGAGGAGGTGGCCCGCCTGTTGCCGCTCTCCGATCCGGTCCGAAACTTCGTGCTGGTGGTGCTGGAAAACAGACGGATCGAGCACTTCGCGCGCTTCGTGACGGCCTACGGAAAGGTGCTGGACGAGAAGCGCGGCGTGGTGCGCGGCGAGGTCACCACCGCGGCCGAGCTGGACGCCGGCCTGCGGCAGAAACTGGAGGAGACCTTGCGCCGCAT
>JBFGHG010000221.1:0-5775 GCA_041578395.1 Acidobacteriota bacterium | reverse complement strand
CAACGCCAGCGAGCGGATGGAATGGGCGATGAAAACGCCGGGGTCCTCCTCGAGCACGGCGTTCACCAGCCCGATGGCTTCCTCGTGGCGTCCCCGCTGGGCGGCCCCCTGCGCACGCCAGATGCGGTTGAATAGGTCGATCCTCTCCTTGGGGTCTGCCCGGGTGCCCTCCTCGATGCTCGGCGGCCGGCTCGACCCGGCGTAGCCGAGGGATCGAAGCCGGGCGAGGGTTTCCGAATCAGGGGCGCGACGGGCAGCGGCGGAGGAGGAATTCGCCTCTCGCTTCAATGCCTCCAGCTGCGCCGACAGGTCCCGGGCCTGATCCTGCCGCACGGACCACAGGTTGGCGGTCTCGCGGGGGTCGGAGGCCAGGTCGTACAGTTCCGGCTGGGGAGCCCGGACGTACTTGTACTGCCGGGTGCGCAGCGCCGACAGGTCGCTCCAGCCGTAGTTGAGCAGGGGCAGCATCGCCTCGGCGTAGGCGGGGCGTTCCCGGAAGCCGTCGCTCTCCCAGGCCTCTCGAAGCGAGACGCCCTGCACGGCCGCGGGAGCCTCCAGCCCGGCCTGCTCCAGAAGCGTCGGCATCACGTCGATCAGTTCGACCTGATGGGGCACCCGGACCCCCCGTGAGGACGCTGCAGGCAGCGCCAGGATCAGCGGGACGTGCAAGGTCGTGTCGTACAGGAACATGCCGTGGGTGTCTTCGCCGTGCTCTCCCAGTCCCTCGCCGTGATCGGAAGTGAACGCGATCGCGGTGCGCCCCAGGTGGCCCTCTTCTTCAAGGAACCGGAAAAAGGCGCCCAGCACCCGGTCCACGTAGGCCACTTCACCGGCGTAGCCGCTCAGGGGCGGTGGAGGCTCGTAGGGGGCGTGAGGGTCGAACAGGTGGAGCCAGGCGAAGAATCGGCGCTGCGAGCTGCGGGCCCGGATCCAGGCCTCGGCCTGGGCGATGACCGCGTCTGCCCGGCGCTCCGAGATGGTGAGCTGGGCGTGGTCGTCCAGCGATTCCGGAAAGTCGTCGAAGTAGGTGTCGAAGCCCTGGTCCAGGCCGAAACGAGAGTCCAGCACGAAGGCCCCGACGAAGGCGCCCGTCTGGTAGCCGGCGTCCTGCAGAGCCTCCGCCAGGGTGACGTGGTCCGCGCCCAGGACGAACCCGGTGTTGTCCCTCACCCCGTGGTGCAGGGGCAGCGTGCCGGTCAGCAGCGACGCATGGGCGGGCAGGGTGAGCGGTGCGGGCGTCACGGCTTGTTCGAAGAGGATTCCTCGTGCGGCCAGCGCGTCCAGCTCGGGCGTCAACCGCTCGGGATGGCCGTAGCAGCCCAGGTGATCGGCCCGCAGCGTGTCGACGGTGATCAGGACGATGTTGGGGGGGGCGGTTGCCGGGGGTGGCTCTCGAGTGGTGGCACAGCTCGCCCAGCAAAGCGAGTAGACCACAACCAGCCAGCGTGCCCGCATCTTGTCATTGTAGCCGGATTCTGCGTGGGCCAGCCTTCCAGGCTGGTGTCCCTTTCCAGGGAATGACGGGCAAGGTTGCCCGTCCCACGACAAAAAAAAGGGAGGCGGCGAACCGCCTCCCTGGAAATGGCTGAGACAAGCTCGGCCTAGAAGATGATCTTCAGGCCGAACTGGATCTCACGCGGCTCCCGGATCGCCGTCACCGCGCCGTAGTTGGGATTGAACAGGTCGAAGTCGGTCAGGTTGCCGTTGTCATCGATCTGGATGTTCCCCAGGCCCAGGTCGTTGTTGACGAACTGGAACTGCGTGTGGTTCAGGAAGTTGAAGAACTCCGCCCGGAACTGGATGGTGGCTCCTTCGCTGGTGAACCAGGGAATGCCCGTGAAGTTCTTCAGCAGCGAGAAGTCCCAGTTGGCGATCCCCGGACCGCGGTAGGCGCCGCGGGGAGCGTTGCCCAGCTGGCCCACCACCGGCGGGGGCCGGAAGGCGTTGGTGTTGAACCACTGATCCACCGTCTGCGGTCCGTCGGAGCTCGCCACCTGGTCCGGACGGTTCGACTGGGTGCCGGTGAAATTGGCGCAGCAGGTGACCGTCTCCGGAATTCCGCTGTTGGCGGTGAAGATGATCGAGGTCTCCCAATCACCCAGCAGGTTCCGCACGAGGCCCCCCCGGTCCGGCAGCGCCGGGGTCCGGTAGATCACGTTGAAGTTGAACAGGTGCGGCCGGTCGAAGCTGGCCAGCCCCTTGTCGTAGCCGATGTTGAACGGGTCGGAGATGGTGTTGCCCGACACGTGACCCAGCCCGTAGGCGGTCGACAGCAGTTTGCTCCAGGTGTAGGAGAACTGGTAGGAGAGGTTGTTCGAATACCTCTTCACCAGATAGGCCTGAAAGGAGTGGTACCAGCTGTCGGCGCTGCGCGAGTAGGTCAGCGGGTTGGACGAGTCTCCCACCAGCGGGAAGAGCGGGCGGTAATTGGCCGCCGCCCCGCCGGCGTCGCCTACGCAGTTGCCGTTTCCGTCGCGCGAGCCGCAGATCGCCTGGATGGCGAACGCCGTCCGGTCGCCCACGGGAACCTGGTTGAGGAAGAGCTGCGTGGGGACGTGATGGCCGCGGTTCGCCACGTAGGCGATCTCCATCTTGGTGTCCTTCCACAGCTCCCGCTCCACCGTCAGGTTCCACTGGTAGCTGCCCGGCGTCTTGGCGTTGATGTCTTTGCCGCGCTGCGCCACGCCTTCACCACCGGAGAAGGTGGCGTCGGGGGGCAGGAAGTCCAACGGCCGGGTGTTGAAGTTGATCAGGGTGTTGAAGGGCGGGTTGATCGACATCAGCAGCACGTCGCTGACGGCCTCCCGGTTGAAGAAGACGCCCGCGCCGCCGCGAATTGCCCACCGCCCCGCACCCGTGGGATCCCAGGCGAAGCCCAGCCGGGGTGCGATGTCCGTTCTGTGGTTGCGCACCAGCGAGCGGCCGTCAACGTCCACGCCGCGCAGGCCCAGCGGGCAGATGTCGCAGATCTCGGGGAAGATCAGGCCGTTGGTGGAGGTGGCGCCTTCCGCCGGGTCGTACAGTCCCAGCAGGAAGTTGGCCATCCGTCCCTCGCCCTGGTAAGGGTTGGGCAGGTAGGACCAGCGCACGCCGTAGTTGAGCGTGAACTTGGGATTCACCCGCCAGGTGTCGGCGAAGTAGAACTCGTAGTCCTCCCAGCGCACCAGCGAACGCGGGTTGGTGGAGTTCTCGCTGCCGCCGCCCCAGGCCGTGCCGCGCAGCAGGAAGTCCGCCACGCCGTTTCCGCTGGTGTCGGTGGCGTCGGCATAGCCGGCCCAGCCGGCCGGGATGGCGCGCCCGCCGTCGGTCCAGAACTGCGGAGAGTACGCAACCCCGTTGTTGTTGATGTCCTCGTCCTTGCGATTTCTGCTGACCAGGACGCCGAACTTCATGGAGTGGTCGCCCTTGACCCAGGAGAAGTCATCCTTCCAGACGTACAAGTCCTGTTCGTTCTGCCAGGGGGGCTGGTGCCACAGGCTGTTGCCCGTCGAGTCGCCCCACACCGTGAGGTGCGCGCGGTCCTCGGGACCGGAAAACACTTCCGGGATCGCCGAGGTGATGGCCGCGTTGATGCTCTCTCCAGACCCGCGCACGATGGTGATCTCGTTGCCGGACCAGGAGAAGCTCAGCTGGTTGACGATGTTGGCGCCGAAGGTGGAAGTCCACATCGTGGTCAGGCTGTTGCCCGGCTGATCCCAGTCCGAGTCGACCTGCGGGAAGGGGTCGTCCCCCCACAGTCCACCCTCGATGAAGCTGGGGGACTGATTCTGCCAGGTGTCCAGCGTGATCCGCCCCATCACCGAGTGCTGCTCGTTGAGCACCACGTCGCCGCGGAACTGCTCCTGGCGCGTGTTGATGGGGGTGGTCGGAGCGGCCACCCAGTTGAATCCGGCGAAGTTCGGGTCGTCCAGCGAGAGGGTGGGCGCCGGGTAGAGGCCCATGATCGCCAGACCCGCAGGGCTCAGGAGGTCGGCCGGGATCTGGTTGTTCGGGAAGGGCTGCCCCGTGAAGGGGTTGGTCGGGTCGGGATACCCTCGCGAATTGGTGCCGCTGAAGTCGCCCGTCCGCTCGGCCAGAGTCGGGACCAGCGCCTGGCGCGGAACGCCGCGCCCTTCGCGCCGCCACTCCTGCGACCAGAAGAAGAAGGCCCGGTCTTTGACGATCGGGCCGCCGACCGTGTAGCCGAAGTTGTTGTAGACCAGCGACTGCTTGTCCTCTCCGGCGCGGTTGAGGAAGAAGTCGGTGGCGTTCAGCGCCGAGTTGCGGTGGAACTCGTAGATGGAACCGTGAAACTCGTTGGTCCCGCTCTTGGTCACCACGTTGATCTGGGCCCCCGAGGAGGCTGCCGAGTCGGCGCCGTACAGGTTGCGCGAGATCTTGAACTCGGCGATCGAGTCGACCGACGGGTACGTCAGAATCGTACGCCCGGAGCCGATGTCGACGTTGTTCGTCCCGTCGACCAGCCACAGGTTGGCGTTGGAGGGGCTGCCGGAAAAGGAGATGTCCACGCCGCCGAACAGGCCGGTGAAGCGGGGGTTGGCCCCCTGCGCCGAGGAGGCGCCCGGGACCAGCAGGCTCAGCTGCACGAAGCTGCGGCCGTTCAGCGGCAGCTCGCTCACCTGCTCGGCCGAGATCAGGTTGGCCACCTCGCCGCTGCGCAGTTCGACCTGCGCCACGGATTTGCTCTCGACGGTGACCTCTTCGGTGGAGCCGCCCACCTCGAGGGTGAGGTCGGCCTTGCGGTTGCTCCGGATGTCGACCTTGATGCCCGTGACCGAGGCTTTCTTGAAGCCGGCCAGTTCGACGCTCACCTCGAAGGTGCCGACCGGCACGTTGGTGGCGAGGTAGTATCCGGAATCGTCTGTTATGACGGTCCGCGATACCCCGGTTTCGGTGTTCGTGACCACGACTTCGGCGCCCGGAATCACACCGCCCGTCGCATCGCGGACCAGACCGCTGATGGTTCCGGTCGTCTGTGCCGGGATGGTGCCCACGACCAGGCAGGTGACAGCCAGGAACAGTCCTAGCCGAATAAACAGAGACTTTCTCACTTTAGCCCTCCCAGATGGCTCTTGCGTTTACTCGAATGTCTCTATGTGAAGAGGGAGGTGGCCCCAGTCTCCCGTCTCCGAAATAGAAACCCCCGCCGGTGATGTTAGCAAAAAATGTCCTCGAGTCAACAACCCCCGGGAAAAAACCCACTGAGCACGCTGTCGGCTGCCCGACAACCAGGACTGTTGGCGAGGTGGTGAGAGTTGGCCGGGGCGGTTGTGCAACCGTAGGTTCGCGATTACTCTGGTGGGGAGCATTCGGTTCGAAGGAGTTGCGAGAAGAACGGGATCCCAAGGAGCTGCCATCGATGAAACGCACGTCACTCTCCCGCCGCCAGGCGCTCAAAGGTTTGCTGATCGGAGCGGGGGCCGCGGCCACGCCCGGCTGGGTACGGGCCCTTTCCGAGAAAGGCGCCGCCCTCGCCCACCATCACCACGCCCGTCCCCCCGCCGCGCAGGCGTCCGGGGAGTACGCTCCGCGGTTCCTCAACGCACACCAGGACCGCACCGTGGACGTGCTGTCGGAGCTGATCATCCCCGAGACGGACACGCCCGGCGCCTCCGCCGCCGAGGTGCACCAGTTCGTGGACCGCGTCCTGTCCGAGTCGGACCCCCTGCCGCAGCAGCAGTTCGTGCGCGGCCTGGCCTGGCTGGACGCCCGCTCCGAAGAACTGTTCGGAACTCCCTTCGCGGATGCCGCGCCCGAGCAGCAGACCGCCCTGCT
>JBFGHG010000220.1:0-5777 GCA_041578395.1 Acidobacteriota bacterium | reverse complement strand
TCCCAGGTTTGGCTTCCAGAAACGCACACCCGGCGCGAAGCCGGCTCCCGACCCCAGGTCCGAGAACCGGGGGTAGAAGCCCCGGTAGTTGATCTCCAGGAAGTTGGTCTGCTCCAGCCAGAGAAAGGCCTTTTCCGCCCCGCTGAGCAGGTCCGGCTCCAGCCGTTCCCGTTTTGCCAGACGCCGTTGCCGCCACAGTTCGGCCCGAGTCGTCGTCGCCTCCGTGAACTCCGAGGTCTCCGCTTGGGGAGGCATCACGAGCAGCAGCCACAACACCGCGAGCATTACGGCATTATAGCGGGGGCGCTCAGCCGATTACGATTACGATTACGATCACGATTGCGATTACGATTGCGATCGCGATTACGACTGCGGCTGTGATTTGGGCGGGGGACTGATGAGCGAGCGAGGGGCGACCAGGATCGAGCGGTTCCTGCGGGTCTTCACCGAGATCCGCGCGGGGGAGGGCCGTACGGCCCTGCTGATGACCCTGAACATCTTCTGCATCGGGACCTGCTACTACATCCTGAAACCCGCCCGGGAGGCCTTCCTGGCGGTCCACCCCGACGGGGCCGAGGTGGCCAGCTACGCGGCGGGCGTGATGGCCGTGGTGCTGATCCCGTTCGTGTGGGCGTACGGGTGGCTGGGGCGCCGCTTCGACCGCCGCATCCTGATCGCCGGCGTGACGGGCTTCTTCGTCGTCAACCTGGGGGCTTTCTACGTGCTGGCTGAAGCCGGGTTCGAACTGCTGGGACACGTCTTCTTCGTCTGGCTGGGGATCTTCAACCTCTCGATCATCTCGCAGTTCTGGGCCTACGGAAACGACATTTACTCGCGCGAGCAGGGCAAGCGGCTCTTTCCCCTGATCCTGCTGGGCCAGAACACCGGGGCCATCCTGGGCCCGCTGGTGGCCGCCCAGGCGGTGCGGATCGCCGGCAGCACCAGCATCATGCTGCTGGTGGCCGCCGTGGTGCTGATCTTCTCGATACTGCTGACGCTGCTCATCGATCCGCGGCAGCGGACGCCGTCGGCCGAGAAGCCGGAGGAACGCCCGGCGCAGACCCTGGGGCCAGAGGGCGGATTCGAGCTGATCTGGAAACACCGTTATCTGCTGTACATCGCGTTGCTGATGGTCGTTTTGAACCTGGTCAACACCACCGGGGAATACATCCTGCGCAGCATCGTCTACGACACCGCGCAGGGGCACCCGCAGCCGGACGTCTACGCGGCCAACTACTACTCCTACTTCTTCCTGGCCGTCAACTCGTTCGGCCTGGCGGTCCAGGCCCTGCTCGTGTCCCGCCTCCTGAAGTGGGTGGGGGTCAGGGGAGCGCTGTTGATCCCCGCGGTCCTGGCCCTGGGCGGCTACTCGCTGATCGTCGCCGTGCCGCTGCTGCTGGTGGTCACGCTGTTCAAGGTGGTGGAGAACGCCACCGACTACACGCTGATGAACACGCTGCGGGCCGCTCTCTACCTGCCGACCACCCGGGAGATGAAGTACAAGGCCAAACAGGCCATCGACACCTTCTTCGTGCGGCTGGGCGACGTCCTCTCCAGCGGCGTCGTGTTTGCAGGCACCCGGGCCAACCTCACCGTCAGCGCCTTCGCCGGCATCACGGTGGCGCTGTCGCTGGCCTGGCTGCTGCTGGTGGGGCTGATCCGGCGGGAGTACGGGCGGATGGCCGGAGAAGACGGCGAGCCGGAGGTAGCTCAGGAAGCCTGATCGGGTCAGCGGGACAGCACGGACCAGGCCAGAGCCGCCCAGCCCACCAGGAACGCGACTCCGCCGATGGGGGTGACCGCGCCCAGCCAGCGCTGTCCGGTCAGGGCCAGCAGGTAGAGGCTGCCCGAGAAGATCACGATCCCGATCAGGAAGGCCCAGCCGGCCACGCTGGTGGCTCCGCCAGCCGCCCGGCCCGCCAGCAGCCCCACGGCCACGAGGGCCAGCGCGTGGTACATCTGGTAGCGGACGGCGATCTCGAAGATCTCCAGCAGATCGGCGGGCAGCCGGGTCTTCAGCAGATGCGCTCCGAAGGCCCCCGCCCCGACACCGACGAATCCCATCACCGCCCCGCAGACCACGAACATTCGTTCCATGGGCCAGCACTATACCAGGAGCAGTCTCCCGAACTGGAACTTCATCGGATGCGGACGCCGCCAGCATCGCGTCCAGGGCGGCCGGCGCCGGGCCGTGTCATTTGCGTGCACTCCGGCTGAAGGTGCCCCATAATTCGAAAACACTCCCGGATCGGGGAGAAGAGGAACGACGTGCAACTGGCCGACAAGGTACTCGAGCTGCTCCGGATTCGCCGCGAAGAGCTGCCCCTGGCTTCACTGGTGACGGCCTACTTCTTTCTGGCCATGGCCAGCGTCAGCCTGGTCAAATCCGTCCAGAACGCCTTCTACCTGGGGCGGGTGGGGTTCGACTGGCGACTGCCGCTGCTGTACGTGGTGCTGGCCGCCATCTCGGGGCTGGGCGTGCTGCTGTACCGGCACCTGGCGCAGCGCCATTCCCGGGTGGCGATCACCGGCGCCACCCTGGTGGTGCTGATCGCCAGCCTGGGGGGGTTCGTCTTTCTCTTTCAGTCCGGATCCCCCTGGGTGTACACCGCCTTCTACCTCTGGGGCGGCATCTTCAGCGTGCTGGTCCCCACCCAGGGCTGGATGCTCGCCTACCAGCTGTACGCCACCCGGCGGGCCAAGCGGATCTTCGGCATCCTCGGGACCGGGGGAATCCTGGGGGGTGCCAGCGGGGGCTACTACGCGGCCTGGGTCGCGAGTTCGGAGCTGGCCGCCCAGCAGTTGCTGGCGCACGTCGCGGTCATTCTGGCCATGATGGTGGTCCTGATCGTGGCCTCGTCGCGCATGGGTCTGAGCGAGGCCCAGGGAGCCCGCCTGGAGCAGAACGGCGATTCTCCTCCGGAAGGGATCCGGTCCTCGCTCCGCTTCATCCGGCAGTCCCCCTACCTCAGCTATCTGGCCGGCATCATCCTGGTGTCCGCGGCCGTGACGACGGTGGTCGACCTGCTCTACAAGAACGCCCTGGAGGACCGGTTCGCAGGCTCTCCCGGCGAGATCACCCAGTTCTTCGGCGGGCTGCTGGGGACGATCTTCCTCTTTTCCGCCCTCTTCCAGCTGCTGGGGACCAACCGCGTGATCCGCAGGCTGGGCATCGGCGCCGGCCTGCTGGCCCTGCCGCTGGCCCTGCTGGGGGCCAACGTGCTGGTCATCGTGGTGGGGGCCTTCTGGACCGTGGTGGGCATGAAGATCGCCGACGGCTGCCTCCGCTCGAGCCTCCACCGGACCAGCGTGGAGCTGCTGTACGTCCCGATCACCGACGGGCGGACCCTCACCGTCAAGGGCATCCTCGATCTGGCGGTCTTCCGCCTGGGAGACGGACTGGGGGCGGCGGTCTTCCTGGGCCTGGCCGCGCTGCCGGGCTCGAGCCTGCACTGGGTAGCGGCGGGAACGCTGCTGTTGACGCTGGCCTGGGGAGCGCTCTCCTGGCTCATCGGCGGGGAGTACGTGCAGGTGCTGCGGCGCAGCCTGGAAGTGCGTCCCACCCGGTCGGCCCGGCGCGCCCTGGAGTTCCCGGAGAGGGTCGCCGAAAGGACGCTGCTGGACGCGCTTGGCAGCGACCGGCCGGCCAAGGTCCGCTTCGCGCTGCGCCAGCTGATGGAGCACGCCATCCGCCCCGAAGACATCCGCTTCCAGGAGGACTTTTCGGACGGCAGCGAACTGTCGCAAAGCGACGAGGTCGTGATGCCTCACTTCGCGGCGACTCGGCGGGCTCCGCTCCCCCCCTGGATCGACGCGGTCACGCCGCTGCTCGAGCACGACGACCCGGACGTCGCCGCCACGGCGCTGCAGCTGCTCATGCTGCTGCGGCCCGAGGAGTACCAGCCGCGCCTCGAGCGGCAGTGTTCCGGGCGGGGAATCCCGGACCAGCTGTGCCTGCACTACCTGGAGCGCTTCGGCGCCGAGATGGGCGCCGAGCTGTCCACCAAGACGATGCTGCGCTGGGCGCTGCAGGCGAATGCCGAACAGGCGCCGATTCTCGCGCGGCTGATGGGAAAGCTGGGGCGCCGGGAATTCCTCGCTCCGCTGCTGGACT
This sequence comes from Acidobacteriota bacterium, assembly GCA_041578395.1. Taxonomy (GTDB): domain Bacteria; phylum Acidobacteriota; class UBA6911; order RPQK01; family JANQFM01; genus JBFGHG01. The sequence continues at coordinate 1,663 of JBFGHG010000220.1, read as the reverse complement.
GGGCGCGCGACGACGACCGGGAGACGGCCCGCTGCGCGCTGCGGGCGCTGGGCCGGTATCGAGACCCGTCCCACCTGAACCTTCTGCTGGACGCTCTCGAGCCGCTCTGGAGCCGGCCGGCCGCTCGCGAGGCGCTGGTGGCGTACGGCCCGTCGATCGTCCCGAAACTGGCTGAAATCCTGCTGAAGGGGGACAACCTGGAGGTCCGCCGGGAGATTCCCAAGGTACTGTCCGAGTTGCGCAGCGAAGCCTCCGTCGAGGCGCTCATGAGCGCGCTGTGCCTGGACCCGATCATCTCGTACCGCGCCCTGAAGGGGCTCAACAAGATGCGCGCCAACTGGGGGCTTCCCTTCGGGGAGCGCTCCTTCTCCCCGGCCCTGCAGACCTGGGTCCGCGAGTACTACGAATTGCTGAACCTGGACATCCTGCTGGAGGACGGCGGCGGCCGGGCCCGGCGGCTGGTGCGCAAGGCGGTGCGGGAGCGGCTGGACCGCTGCACCGAGAAGATCTTCCGAGGCCTCGAGCTGTTCCTGCCCCCCGGCGACGCCTACTTTTCCTACCTGGGCTTCACCGGTGAGGCGCCCGGGTTGAAGGAGAACGCCATCGAGCTGATCGACCTGCGGATTCGCGGGGAGCTGCGCGAGACGATCCTCCCCATCGTCACCGGCTACAACCAGCGGGAAGTGGTCGAGTCGGGCCGCGAGCTGTACCAGCTGCCCAGCGACCTGGACCGGGTCCTGTCGGACGTCCTCTTCCTGGCCGACCCATGGCTCAAATGCTGTATCATTGCGGCGGTCCGCGCGGAGGGCAAGGAGTCGCTCCGGCCGCGGGTCCTCCAGGCAGGGGAGGACGTCAATCCCCTGGTCCGGGAGACGGCCCAGTGGGCGTTGGAAACCTGGGGAGTTTCGTGAGCGCGGATCACCACTGATCCCCATCGGGATGGGCGGCAGCTGCGGGGAGGCATGCTCAAGACGGTCGAAAGGGTGTTGCTGCTGCAGGACCTGGACATCTTCCGCCTGGCCAACACCGAGCACCTGGCCCGCCTGGCCACCCTCGCCCGCGAAGACTCGCTGCCGTCCGGACGGGTCCTCTTCCGCCGCGGGGACCCCTCCACGGAACTGCACCTGGTCGTGGAAGGCAAGGTCCTGCTCTCCAACGGCCGCGGCCTCGAAGAGGTGGCGGAGCGAAGCGCGCTGGACTTCCTGTCGGTCTTCTCCGAAGCGCCGCATTCCGTGAGCGCCGAAACCGCCGGTTCCTGCCTGCTGCTGACGGTCAGCTTCGACGACTTGGTGGAACTGCTGACGGCCGAAGCCGGGTTCTGCTGGGCGATTCTTCGCTTCCTGGGCCGCTTCGGGCTGGAGAGGCTACAGCCGACCGAGGGGTAGGAGGCTCCCGAGCGCCGATCCCGGCCACGCCCGCCGCACCGCTGACCTTTCGAACTCGCTCCCGGCAACAGAAGCAGGGAGCCTCACTCCTCCACGGGCAACCCCGCCGACTTCATGATCTCGAGGGCGTTGGTGGTGGGGCAGGGTCCGGGGCGAAGGCGATAGTCGAAGATCATGCGGCCCGCCGAGACCTCTTCCCGGAAGTGGAGGTTCACCAGACCCGGCAGCTGGTCCGCCAGGCCGGTCAGCTCCAGGTCGTGGGTGGAGACGAGGCCCAG
>JBFGHG010000219.1:0-5780 GCA_041578395.1 Acidobacteriota bacterium | reverse complement strand
GGGATCTTCAAGGCCTGGAAGTAGCCGTCGTCCACGTAGTGCATACCCACCGGAGGCTCTTGGCCTCGTGGGACTTCCGGGCGGTCCGGGAAGACCGCCACGGTGCCGTTGCAGGCCGCCGACAGGGGCGTGCAGATGTTGAAGCCGGCCGCCTCGATGCCCGGCAGCGCCGCCACCTCCCGCTCGAACTCCTGGAAGAAGTCGCGCGCGCGCGGCGGGTCGTACTGCTGTTGCGGCAGCTTCACCCGGAGCGTGAGCACCCCCTCGGCGTCGAAGCCCATGTCGGCGGAGTAGAGCTGCCCGAGGCTGCGCATCGTGAGCCCCGCCCCGCTCACCAGCACCAGCGCGAGGGCCACTTCGATCGAGACCAGCCAGCGCCGCCAGCGCGCCAGGCTCCGGCCGTCCGAGGCGGCGCCCGTGGCCTTCAGAGAGCGGCTCAGATCCACGCCCGAGGCCTTGAGCGCCGGCAGCAGCCCAAACCCGACGGCGGTCAGCAGGCTGACGGATGCGGCAAACAGGACGACCCGCAGGTCGACCTCCACCAGGGCGAAGCCGATGGCGGTCAGCGGCTGCAGGCTGCCCCGGAAGGCCTGAGCGGTCTGCGGAGCCATCCGCGCCAGGACTCCGGCGCCCGCCCCGGCCACCAGCAGTCCCAAAGCTCCTCCCAGCGCGGCCAGCAGGAGGTTTTCCACCACCAGCTGACGCGCCACCCGCCAGCGCCCCGCCCCCAGGCTCATGCGAACGGCGATTTCGCGCTGGCGTCCCATTGCGCGCGCAAGCACCAGGCCGGCCAGGTTGACGCAGACCAGCAGCAGGAAGAAGCTGACGGCCGCGAACAGCAGCCAGATCGAGCGCTCCAGGCCGGCGTCGGTGCGGATTTCCTCCAGGAAGTGCCCCTGGGCGCTCCAGGGATCGGCGGCCGCGACGCGCGGTTGGAAGGCGTCGTGGACCAGCGCGCCCAGCCGTTCGATCTCGGCGTGCGCCTGCTGCGGAGTGACGCCCGTCTCGAGCCGCCCCACCAGGCTGAAGGAATGGGACTGGGGCTGATCCAGGACTTCGCGGCCCAGCCGTTCGAGCGGCACCCACACCTGGGCATTGCCCGTCAGCCCGCGGAACCCAGGAGGCATGACGCCCACGATGCGGTGCTCGACGAGGTCCAGCTCGACCGTCTCCTCCAAGACCCCGCGATCGCCGCCGAAGCGCGACAGCCAAAGCTCGTGGCCGATCAGCGCCACCGGAGTCCCCGGGGCGCTTTCCTCCTCGGCCGAAAACGGCCGTCCCAGCAGGGGCGCGGTGCGCAGGATCTCGAGGTAGCCGGGTCCGACCCATTCGGCGCGCAGCGACTCCGGTTGCTCGACGCCGGTCAGGTTGAGTTCCGAGTCCCGGTAGAGCGCCACCCCTTCGAAGACCTCCTGGGCGTCCCGGAACGTCTCGAACTTGGGGTGCGACCAGACCATGTCGCGGGGCTCCTGGCCGGGGAAGAACTGGTTGGCCGGGACCCGCAGCACCACCTGCATCAGGCGCCCGGAGTCGGGGAAGGGGAGCGGCCGCAGCAGTGCCCCGTCCAGCAGGCTGAAGATGGCGGTGTTCACGCCGATTCCCAACCCCAAAGTGAGTACGGCCAGCAGCGCGTACAGCGGCCGGCGGGCCAGCGCGCGAATTCCCCAGCGAACGTCTCTCCCGATCGATCCCAGCATCCCTCCCATGAAACCTCCTTCCCAGTTTGGACCACGCCGGAGCCCGGGAAGACGAGGGAGGCCGAAAAAAACTTCGCGTCCCGCTCTGGAACCGGTGAATTGCCCGTGATACGTTGGCGGCAAGATTCTCGGTGATTCGGCGCCGGCCGAAGGATTCGACCAAAGGAGGCACATCATGAGGAGTCTGCGAGTTTTCCTTTCTCTGCTCGTGCTCGGGGGGCTGATCCCGTCTCTGGCGGCACAGCCCGCTGCGGACGGCAACCTGGCCAAGCACTTCCTGGTGGACGTGAAGGACGGGAAGGCTGCCGAGTTCGAGGCGGCCTTCAAAGCTCACCTGCAGTGGCGCAAGGAACAGGGCGACACGTGGGAGTGGCTGACCTTCCAGCTGGTCAACGGGGAGTATCTGGGCGATTACGTGGTGCGCTCCGGCTCGCACACCTGGGCCGACATGGACGCCTACCAGGATTTCCTGGACAAGGGCGCCGTGCATTTCTGGACCTCGGTGGGGGCCTACCTCAACGACGTGAACAGCTACATCATGCAGGTCGACAACAGCATTTCCCGCTGGCCCACCGACCCGGGGTCCGCGCGCTACCTGACGGTGATCGACTACTGGGTCAAACCCACGCACACGCAGGTGTTCCTGCGCACGGTCAAGGAGATCCACGAGGCCATCGGGACCAGCGGCTGGCCCGTGCACTACGCCTGGGAGGCGACCCTCAACGGCGGCCCGGGCGGCAACTGGGCGCTGGTGCTCCCCTATCCCAACTACGCGGCCATGAAGGGGCCGGACAAGACCATGATGCAGATGCTGACCGAGGTGCACGGAGAGGGCCGGACCGGCGAGATCATGTCGTCCTTCGCCGGGACCTACGAGCGCTCGGAGAGCCACATCATCCGCTTCCGCCCCGACCTGTCGCTGATGCCCTGAACCGCCGTTTCCGTGGAGCGGGGGCACCGACTCGGGTCCCGGTGCCGGCTATCCTGGAGGGCCTGGGACGACGCGGAAAGATCGGGCTCGTGGCGGGGCTGGCCGTAGCGGCCCTGGCCGTGGTGGGTTTTCATCGGCCGATCGGGGAGTTTCTCTCCGGGGGTGATCGGCCGCTCCGCTACGGGAAAGTCTCGGAGGCTTCGGGGGCCGTCGTGCGCAGCGAACCGTCGCAGGACGCGCCGCTGGTCCGGGCGGTCCCCCGGGACGCCATCCTCGCCGTCCTCGAGCCAAGTGGGCGGGAGGACCGGATTCCGCGGGCGAAGGACGATCAGTGGTTCCGAGTCCGGCTATGATCGGGCGAGGAAGGCTGGTGCCCGGGCAGGCGCTTCTACCCGATCGACCGCGCGCGGCACGACGTCTACCGGGACCTGGACCTCTTCGCCGCGGCACGATCCGTGTTCGTGAGGTCGATTTGATCCAGCACACTCAGACCGATTCCGTGCCCGCCGAAACGGTCGACGTCGTGGCGAAGCTGGCGCCGCTGCTTCTCTAGCGCAGGGACGGGCCGACCTTCACCATCCCTACGGGAGAATCGGGTTGGCTGCATCGCTGTGCCGGTCAACCGATCTCCCGCGCGATTGCCGCCAGGATCCTGGTGCGGGCCGCGGCCCGCTGGGCCACGTCGTCGGACTCCTCGGCGCTGTCCAGCCACTGGAACATCTCCGTGACGGCGGACTGGGTGGCGGTGACGTCGCGGCAGTTGGCCAGGAAGAAGACCTGCACCTTCAGGACGTCGTCGGCCAGGTAGATCCCGAAGTCGGTCTTGACCAGCGTGCAGTCGGATACGCCTCGGATCCTCAGGGCCTGCGACTCGGTGATCCCCTTGTGGCAGCCGACGATGTGGACGGGGCCGGTGGCCTGGTTCTTTTTCAGGACTTTGGCGCTGAGGTGGTCGTCCAGAAACGGCTGACCCACCATCTCCCGGGCGGCCGCGATCGAGGTGGCCGCAGGGATCCCGTGGACGTGCCAGCAGACGGGCGTGTTCCACAGGTCGGCGATGATCGACTCCCGGCGGGACGGAAGCCGCACCGGCCGGCCGGCCATGTCGGTGACCAGGAAGCGCTTCAGGACATCCTCGATGCGCTCCTTGCGGGCGCGGAAGTCGAGCTTGGACCAGTCCAGCGCGTTGCCCAGATCGAAGCTGGCCCCCCGGCGGCGCACCACCGCCCGCTTGGTCAGATCGACCACGCGCTTGCGGATGATCGCCGTGCAGACCTCCTGCAGTTGGGCCTCGTCGGCGGGGGCGTTGGGCCACGGGTTGAGCTGCTCGACGTAGTCCTGAAAGGCGCGGTCGTGGGTGGCCTCGGAGTAGGGCGGCGGCGCCAGCGTCACGATGGGGAGGATCTTTTCCCGCGAGAACTTGGCCGCCTCGAACAGTTCCGCGTGGCAGATGCCGATGCCGCGTCCCCGGATCTTGGACCCGGCCTCGCCGGTGTAGAGGATCAGCACCAGGTCGGCCTTGCGGATCTGCGACTTCGACTCTTCCCACCAGCTGTCGATGCCGCTACCGGTGTCGTCCTCACAGATCCAGACTTCGAAGATGGCTTCGCCCCCCAGGGTCAGCTCCCCTTCGATGAAGGCGCGCAGGCGTTCCCGCAGCTGTTGCAGGGGGATGGGCGGGTCGAAGACCGGCGAGCGCGACCGGCTCGAGATCATCAACCGGATCTTCTCCCGGGGTGCCGACGGACGGGTCGTAGCCATGGCGGTATCTCTGCCCGAATGGTATCACCTCCGGAGTGGCGCGGGCATCTTGCCCGTGATCCGGAATCACGGCCTCGAAGGCCGCGCCACCGGCAGCGTTCGATCCCGAAAGACCAGCACTCCGAAGCGGTCGGGCCGGTGAAAGTCCGGGACCAGCGTCGGCGACCAGGCCACGAACCCCTCTGCGGGTTTGCGCTCGATCCGGTAGAGGTTGGCCCGCCAGCGGTCCCCGTCACGCGGCGGATGGTGAGGGGCGGTCACCACGTCTTCCAGAGGAAGCGCGATCTCGCAGCTCCAGCCGCGGTCGCCCCCCTCCCCGTCGACCGTCCCGTCGACCCGCACCGCCCACTGGAGGTCCCGGCTGTTCCAACTCGCGTACGGCAGGGGCTTTCTGACATCGATCAGGAAGATGTCCAGCATCGCCCCCAGCGGATTCACCTCCAGCTCGATGTAGCTGGGATGGGTGGGGTCGGCCTGCAGGAAGACTTCCACCGCTTCCTCGGTCCACAGGTGCTGGTCGCGGGCCTCCAGCGTCGCCCAGAGGTTGCCGTCCTCGATCCGGAAAGCGAAGTAGAGGAAGCGGTCGTCGTACACCGCCCGGGCTTCGGTCCCGCTGGCGGCGGGGGTCCCGCTCCGGTTGTCGAAGAAGGGGAAGGTCGGGGCGGCGTTCCAGACGGCTTCCTCCAGCCGGCCGTCCACCTGGATCGGCTCGCCGCTGCGAAACACTTCGTAGGTCGGCGGCTCGCGGTCCTGGGCGCCGGCGGCCGCGCCGGCGAGAGCCGCGAGCAGGCAAGCGGCCGATTTCAGCTTCATCGGAAGCGATCATAGAGCCTGGCGCCGCGCAGACCAAGACCCGGGCCGCTCGATTCCGTTATCCTTCCGGGCGAGCGGGCGCCTTTTCGCTCGCTCGAGGAAAGGAGCCGCGATCATGGCCGTCGTCACTGCCGAACTTCGAGAGGGAACCCTGGTCAAGCTGCGGGCGCGCCAGTTCACCTGGCTGGGGGACGAGCCCCCGGGCGCCGGCGGAAAAGACGCGGGACCCACCCCCTACGAACTGCTGCTGGGCGGGCTGGCCGCCTGCATCTCCATGACGCTGCGGCTCTACGCCAACCACAAGGGCATCCAGCTGGACGGCGTGGACGTCCGGCTGGAGTTCGACCGGGTGCACGCCGACGACTGCCAGGAGTGCGAGAAGCGCAGCCAGGGCTGGATCGACCGGATCCGCACTCAGGTGAAGATCCACGGCGTGTTCGACGAGGCCCAGCGGGCGCGCCTGGCGCAGGTGGCCGAACGCTGTCCCGTGCACAAGACCCTGGCCAACGGCGTGGAGATCTTCGATACCGTCACCTTCGCGGAGCCGGCCTGACACCCCTTCGACAGCCCGCGAAGGG
>JBFGHG010000218.1:0-5790 GCA_041578395.1 Acidobacteriota bacterium | reverse complement strand
TACCGGACGCAGCACCAGGGGGAAAGGCTGTCGAGGGTGCGCGGGCTTACCGTCCTGCCGGGTACATATGTCGTCATCAGTATCATTATTGCCTCATCGGACGAGTCAACTACGACTGAAGTCGCCCGTCCTAGGTGATATAGTGGCGAAAAACTCGAGTATAGGTGATTCGAATTGTGATCTACGGCGACACGGCCCAGAAAGCGAGGCTGCTCGGGAAGATACCGCCCACCACCGTGACCAGCGCCGCCACCGCCAGGGCGGCAGACACCGCCCACGGGCAGCGCGAGGGCTCCGGGGAGGCGGGTTCGCGCATGTACATGTACACCGCGATACGGAGGTAGAAGTAGGCCGAGACGACGCTGCAGGCCACCGCCAGCACCGCCAGCGCCCAGTATCCTTTGCTGACGACGCTGAGGATGACGACGAACTTGGCGGCGAAGCCGGCGGTCGGAGGGATCCCGGTGAGCGCCAGCAGAAACAGCAGCATCAGGGCGGCGGTCCCGGGCCGCTGCTGGGCCAGTCCGCGGTAGCCCTCCAGCGTCTCGCCCCGCTCCCCCAGGGCGATCACAACTCCGAAGGCGCCCAGCGTCATGAAGACGTACAGAAACGCGTAGGTCATGGTCGCCGACGCCCCCTCCGGCGTGCCCGCCACCAGACCCAGCAGCGCGTAGCCGGCGTGGGCGATGGAACTGTACGCCAGCAGCCGTTTCATCTCGGTCTGGGAGAGCGCGATGAGGCTGCCCAACACGATCGAGAGGGCGGCCAGCGCGGCCAGCATCAGCGACAGCACCCGGACCTCGGACGGGAACGCGACCAGGAAGACCCGACCCAGCGCCGCCAGACCCGCGGCTTTGGTGGCGGCGGCCAGGAACGCCGCAACCGGCGCGCTCGCCCCCTGGTAGGCGTCCGGCGCCCAGGCGTGAAAGGGCGCCGCCGAGATCTTGAAGGCCAGGCCCGCCGCCAGCAGGCCGATCGCCGCCAGCAGGACGGCGTTGCTCCCGGCGGCAGGGGCGGCCAGGGCCGAGGCGATGGCCTCGAAGTCGGTGGCTCCCGTGACCCCGTAAGCCAGCGCGATTCCGTACAGCAGCAGGGCCGACGCAAAGGACCCGAGCAGGAAGTACTTGATGGCCGCCTCGTTGGAGGAGGGTTTCTCCACCGTGATCCCCACCAGGCTGTAGGCGCTCAGGGTGGTCAGCTCGAGGCCGAGGTAGAGGGTCAGCAGGTCGAGCGCCGAGGCGGTGAGCATCATGCCGGTGGAGGCCAGCAGCAGCAGGACGTGGTACTCGGCCGGCCGCACCTGCTCCTGGTCGACACACCGGGACGACAGCAGCGCCGCCAGCGCCAGGGCCAGGGCCAGCAGCACCTTGAAGAACTGCGAGTAGCCGTCCAGGGTGATCATGCCCCCGAACCCCACCCGCGCGTCCCCTTGCGCCAGCCAGGCCGAAAGGCCGGCGGCGGCCAGTGCCGCGGCCACGGTGATGGCGGCGGCCGGCGCCGCGCCGCCCAGACGCCGGGCCACCACCAGTAGCGCCAGCGAGGTGCCGACCAGGATCAGTTCGGGCCCCAGCAGGGTGACGTCGGCCAGGGTGGCGGTGTTCATGGCGAGGCTCCCGCGGCGAGCAGCGCCGCCACCGGCGCCCGCAGATAGGAGAGGACCAGGTCGGGATAGAGGCCCAGGCAGACGGCCAGGAAGGCCAGCGGCGCCAGCGTCGCCATCTCCCGGACGCCCAGTTCGAGCGGAAGCCCGCCCAGTCCCGGGTGGACCTCGCCCATCACCACGCGGTAGTAGAGCCACAGCAGGTACGCCGTCCCCAGCGCCACGCCCCAGATCGCCATGGCTCCCAGCCAGAGGCGGGTCTGAAAGGCCCCGCTGACGATCAAAAACTCGCCCACGAAGGAATTCAGCCCGGGAAACCCGGAGGCCGCCAGGCAGAAGAGGGCCAAAAAGGTGGCGTAGGCCGGCGCCAGCTTGCCCACTCCGCCGTAGTCCTCGATGCGGCGCGTGTGGGTGCGCTCGTAGATCATCCCCACGCAGCAGAAGAGCGCCGCGCTGACGATCCCGTGGTTGATCATCTGCAGGATGGCCCCCTCCACCGCCCCCTGCCGCAGGGTGAACAGCCCCAGCGTCACGAAGCCCATGTGGCTCACGCTCGAGTAGGCGATCAGCCGCTTGACGTCGGTCTGCACCAGCGTCACGTAGGCGCCGTAGACGATGGCCAGCGCCGAGACCACCAGCATGGGGACCAGGAAGAGCCGGACGGCGTCGGGAAGGATGGGCAGCGAAACCCGCAAGAAGCCGTAGGCGCCCATCTTCAACAGAATCCCGGCCAGGATGACGCTGCCTGCCGTGGGGGCCTCGGTGTGGGCGTCCGGCAGCCAGGTATGGAACGGGAACATGGGCACTTTCACCGCGAAGGCCGCCAGAAAGGCGACGAAGAGCCAGGCCTGAAAGCCCGGTTCGAGGCGGGCCTGGGCCAGGCCGGAAAAGTCGAGAGTGCCGCAGGCGTGAAACAGCGCCACCATCCCGACCAGCATCAGGACGCTGCCCGCCAGCGTGAAGAGCAGGAACTTGACGGCGGCGTGCACGCGCCCCGGCCCGCCCCACACCCCGATCAGCAGGAAGACGGGGACGATCATCAGCTCCCAGAAGACGTAGAAGAGAAACAGGTTGGCGGCGGCGAACAGCCCGATCATGGCCGTCTCGGCCACCAGCAGGGCGGCGTAGAACTCCTGCCCCCGCGTCCCCACCGCCCGCCAGGACACACCCACGCAGAGCAGGCTCAGCAGGGACGCCAGAAACACGAAGGGGAGGCTGATTCCGTCCACCCCCAGGGCGTAGCCGATGCCCCAGGCCGGGATCCAGCGGGCGTTCTCCACGAACTGCAGCGCCGCGGAACTCTTGTCGAAGCCGCCGTACAGGGGGAGGGAGACCGCCAGCGTGGCCAGCGTCGTGGCCAGGGCGATCCAGCGCGCCCTCCCCTTGCCGCCGGCGGCCAGCACCAGGAACGCCCCGGCCAGCGGCAGAAAGGTCGTCACTGTGAGTACCGGGTAGGCAGTCATGTCACCATCATCGCCAGGATCAGCAGGACCAGGGCGCCGGCCGCCATCAGCAGTCCGTAGTGCTGGGCGTTGCCACTCACGGTCATCCGGAGCGCGCCGATGAGGCTGCGAGTCAGCCGGCCCACGCCCAGGGCCGCCGCGTCCACCACGCCGGAGTCGATCCGGCGCAACAGCCGGGCCACCCCCAGCACCGGCTGGCGCATCACCGCCTCGTAGACCTCACCGACGAACCCCGACTCCAGCCGGGCCAGCGGCCCCCCCGCCACTCGAGCGACCGCGGCGGCGCCCCTCCGGTAGAACCAGTCCGTGTCCAGGCTGATCTTGGGCTCCGGGTCCAGGTGCGCCAGCAGCAGGAAGAAGCCCAGCGCCGTGAATCCCAGCATCCCCAGCGTGGAGGTCACGTGTTGCAGCGTGTAGGGGACGTAGTCGACCGGGTAGGGGAGCGCTCCGTAGAGCAGGCCGGGAACCACGCCGATCAGGATGCAGGCCGCCGCCGCCAGCGCCATCGCCGCCAGCATGTTCGAAGGGGGCTCCTGGGCCCGGACCCCGGAGTCCCGGCCGAAAAACATGTAATAGGGCAGCTTCAGGCCGGTGTGCAGGAAGGTCCCCGCGGAGGCCAGCGTGAGCAGCAGGAAGACTGCCGGCCGGTGGTCCTCGCCGGCCGCCGAGACCACCATCGACTTGCTCACGAAGCCGCTGAACAGCGGCACGGCCGAGATGGCGAAGGCGCCGACCATGTAAAGGCCCAGCGTCAGGGGCATCGTCCGGTACAGTCCGCCCATCTCGCTCAGCTTGCGCAGGCCCGTCACCTGCAGCACCGCGCCGGCGCCCATGAACAGCAGGGCCTTGTAGAGGATGTGGGCGAAGGCGTGGGCGGAGGCGCCGTTGAGCGCCAGCTGGGTCCCGATTCCCACCCCGCAGACCATGTAGCCCACCTGGCTGATGATGTGGTAGGCCAGCAGCCGGCGGGCGTCGTTTTCGAGCACGGCGTAGACCACGCCGTAGACCGCCATGACCGCCCCCAGCCAGACCAGCAGCTCGGTGCCGGCGAAGCCGCGGATCAGGACGTAGACGGCCGACTTGGTGGTGAAAGCGGTCATGAAGACGGCGCCGGTGACGGTCGCCTCCGGGTAGGCGTCCGCCAGCCAGGCCCCCAGGGGCGGGACGGCGGCGTTGAGGAGGAAGGCGCCCAGGATCAGCGCCCAGGCGGGCGTGCCGGCCAGCCCGCTCAGATCGCCGAAGGCCAGCGAACCGGTCTCGGACCACTGCAGCAAGATCCCCGCCAGCAGGGCCAGTCCTCCCACCACGTGCACCAGCAGGTAGCGGAAGCCGGCCGCCACCGCGTCCGGTTTGCGCCGCAGCCAGACCAGGAAGACCGAGGAGACCGCGATCAGCTCCCAGAACAGGTAGAGCGAGAGGAAGTCGCCGGCGAAGACGATCCCCAGCGCCCCTCCGGCGTAGGTCAGAGCGGCCACGTGCTGGGCGTCGTCCTCCACGTGCAGGGCGTAGATCATGCCCAGCAGGGCCATGATCGAGAACACGTAGGAAAAGACCAGACTCAGCGGGTCGACCCGGCCGAAGACCAGCGTCTGGCCGAGGAACTCGACTTCGCCGTAGGTGCCGGGCTCGAGGCGCAGGCAGAGGAGGACCGCAGCCGCGGGCAACAGCAGCATCGCGGCCTGCTTCATCCGCCCCCGCAGCACCGGGACGAGCCAGGCGCCGGCGACGAGCAGCAGTCCCGGATGGACCCACTCAACGGTCATAGTAGTCCTCGCGGCGCATCAGCCAGGCCTTCCCCAGCAGCTTGGAAACCACGATGATTACCACGCACGACGCCAGTCCGTACATCGAGCCCCAGGCCGGAAAGTCCTCGAAGGAGAAATGGGAATGGTGGCCGCCCAGGACGAGCGGCAGCAGCACCTCCGCCAGGGCGATGGCCACCAGCGCGAGATAGAACCAGGTCTTCAACCGCGCCCGCCGGACCGGGTCTTCCAGCTGTCTCGCCAGGAAGTTCACGGCATCGCCCTCCCCGCCAGTTCCAGCACCGCGTCCGGAAACAGCCCCAGCAGCAGGCTGGCGGCGGCGCTGACCGCCAGTGGCGCGGCGATCCAGGGGACTTCCCGAATCTCGTGCGGCTCCTCCGACGGCTCCTCGAAGTAGGCCTTGTAGACGATGGGGCCCAGGTAGGCGGCGCTCAGCAGCGACCCGGCCAGCAGCACCGCGAGCACGGCGTAGCTGGAAAGCTGCACCGAACCCCAGGCCAGGTACCACTTGGAGACGAAGCCGGAGGTGGGCGGGATGCCCATGATGCTCAGCGAAGCGAGGGCGAAAGCGGCCATGGTCCAGGGCATCCGCCGGGCGATTCCCGACAGCTGGCTGATCTCGGTCTTGTGGGTGGACACGTAGATGGAGCCGGCGCACAGGAAGAGCGTGATCTTGGAGACGGCGTGATTGGTGATGTGCGCGACTCCCCCCAGTACTCCCGCCGGATTCAGCAGCGCCGCCCCCAGCACGATGTAGGAGAGCTGGCTCACCGTGGAGAAGGCCAGCCGGGCCTTGAGGTTGTCCTGCCCCAGCGCCAGCAGCGAACCCGCCAGGATCGTCACCGAAGCGACGGCCAGGGCCAGCTGATCGGCGCCGATCTCGCGCATGGCGGCCGGGCCGATGACGAACAGGAAGACGCGCAGGGTCGAGAACACCCCGGTCTTCACCACCGCCACCGCGTGC
>JBFGHG010000217.1:0-5822 GCA_041578395.1 Acidobacteriota bacterium | reverse complement strand
GTTGTATGGGACGGGCGTGGTTCGACTGAACGATGAGACCGGCCAGGCCGAGCGAAAAGGCGGGATCGTCTACACGATCAAAGACGGCATCGTCTACGACGCCCCCCGGCTGCTGGCCGACGTCCGCGCCATCGTCCGCGAGGCGAAAAGCGAAACCGGCACCGAACTCCTGCAGCCGGGGACGAACTGACGGGGTCAGAGCCACGAATCCCATTTTTCGAACGAAAGATCGCCGTATGTTTCCTATCGATTTGTCGGGCAAGCTGGGACTGGTCTTCGGTGTCGCCAACCAGCGCTCCATCGGCTGGGCCATCGCCGACGCCCTGCACCGGGCCGGCGCGCGCATGGCGTTCAGCTATCAGGGTGAACGCCTGAAGGGGACGCTGGAGAAGCTGACTTCCGAATGCCGGGAGCCCCTGCTGGTGGACTGCGACGTCACCTCCGACGCCGACCTGGACCGCGTCTTCGAGAGCGTCCGTAGCGAGTTCGGGCGCCTGGACTTCCTGATTCACGCTGTCGCTTTCGCTCCCCGGGAGACCTTCGAGAACCCGTTCTTCCGGGTGTCGCGCGAGGACTGGCGCGCGGCTCTCGAAGTGTCCGCCTACTCACTGGTGGCGGCCGCCCAAAGGGCCCAGCCCTTGATGAGCGAGGGAGGCTCGATCGTCACCCTCTCCTATCTGGCCGCCGAGCGGGTGGTCCCCAAGTACAACCTGATGGGGGTGGCCAAGGCCGCCCTCGAGGCCAGCGTGCGCTACCTGGCTTACGACCTGGGTCCGCAGGGTGTCCGGGTCAACGCCATCAGCGCGGGTCCGCTCAAGACCATCGCCGCCCGCAGCATTCCCGGCTTCAGCCAGATGGCGAGCAAGGCGGCGGGCGCGTCGATGCTGCGGCGCAACATCACCCACGAGGAAGTGGCCGGCCTGGCGCTGGCCCTGGTCAGCGACCAGCTGGGGAGCGGGGTGACCGGCGAGACCATCTACGTGGACGCCGGCTATCACGCCATGGGAATGCTGGCAGACGAGGCGCGAGATGAGCAAGACGGCTGAGCGCGCCCGCAAACGGCGCGCCCGCGAGGCCGGCAGCGCCGAGGTGGTTTTGTACACCGACGGGGCCTGCAAGGGGAACCCGGGCCCGGGCGGCTGGGCCTTCATCCTGGTCCACCCGGAGTCGGGCAGGACCCTGGAGCGCTCCGGAGCCGAGCCGGAGACGACCAACAACCAGATGGAACTGCGGGCGGTGATCGAGGGCCTGGAGGCGCTCAAGCGTCCCAGCTCGGTCCGCCTGGTGACGGACAGCGCCTACGTCGAGAAAGGGATCCTGGAATGGAGCCCCGGCTGGAAGCGCAACGGCTGGCGTCGGCGCACCAGCAACGGCCCGCGCCCGCTCAAGAACGCCGAGTTCTGGAAGCGGCTGGACGAGCTGACCTCCCGGCACGACGTGACGGTCACCCGCGTGAGGGGCCACGCCGGGCATCCCGAAAACGAGCGCTGCGACCAACTGGCCGTCGGCGCCTACCTGCGCCTGATCGGAGCGTAGCGTGGCACGGCCTTCTCAGGCCGTGATTCCGGCTGCCGCGCCCTCACGGGGAGGATGCCCGTGCCACCAAACCCCGTCCTGTGGTTCAATAATCGTATGCCGATCTTCAACAAGTTCAAGAACCTGTCCGGTCCGCTGGCGGCGCTGGCCGCCCAGCGGGAGGAGATCGCCAACCAGGAGGAGAGCGGCAGCTCAGAAGAGCCCCGCTTCCACTGCCGCATCTGCGGACACCAGGACCTGCAGGGCAGCTACTGCACCGAATGCCTCGCCGAGACCATGGAACCGCTGGACCCGAAGAAGGAGTAGCCGTGGCGGTCAGCGAGGGGTACCGCGAGTTCGTGATGGAGCAGCTGGACGGCCTGGGCGAGGTCACGGGACGGCGGATGTTCGGGGGCTACGGAATCTACTGCGACGGCCTCTTTTTCGCCCTGATCGACGACGACACGCTCTACCTGAAGGTAGACGAGTCCAACCGCGGCGACTTCGAAGAGCGGGGCCTCGAGCCCTTCCGCCCGTATCCCGACAAGCCGGTCAGCCTGGGGTACTACCAGGTGGCGCCGGAAGTCCTCGAGGACGCCGACGAACTCCACCGCTGGGCCCGCCGCTCGCTGGAAGTTGCGCGCCGCAAGAAGAAGTGACCACGCCTCCGGGCTCGGTCCTTTGAACAGCGACGGCGCGTCAGCCGTATATGCCTGCGGAGGAGAAAAACGACTGATGCATGTTGCCGAAGGCAAGAAACTGAGACGACACAACGGAATGCTGGCCGGGGTGTGCGGGGGGCTGTCGGAGTTCTTCGGGATTTCCACCTTCTGGTTCCGGCTGGCCTTCGTCATCGCCACGCTGCCCGGGGGTATCCCCGGCCCCTTGGTCTACCTGGTCATGTGGCTTATCATTCCCAGGCGGTGACGGCGACCGACCGTCCCGAGCAGGGGGAGGCCGCATGGCGAAGCAGTACTGGCTGATGAAGAGCGAACCGGACGTCTACTCCATCGAAGATCTGGAGCGGGACGGGAAGACCCACTGGGACGGGGTCCGCAATTACCAGGCACGCAATTTCATGCGCGACCGGATGAGGGTCGGCGACGGCGTGCTCTTTTACCACAGCAACGCCAAGCCCCCCGGCGTGGCCGGTCTGGCCCGCGTCTGCAAGGAGGGCTACCCGGATCACACCGCCTTCGACTCGAAGGATCCGCACTTCGACCCCAAGTCCAACCCCGCCGACCCGCGCTGGTTCATGGTGGACGTCGAGTTCGTGGAGAAGTTCCCCGAGCTGCTCCCGCTGCCGGATCTGCGGGAGGTGGACGGCCTCGAGGAGATGGTGCTGTTCAAGCGCAGCCGCCTCTCCGTCCAGCCGGTGACGAAGGAAGAATTCGGGATCATCCGCAAACTCGGACGGGGCAGCTAGCTAGGCGGCGGTCCGCCCTTCACTTCGAGACCAGGCGGAACGTCCTGCCGCCCAGCTCGAATTGAATGGCGCCCTGTACGATGGCGAATTCGAGCGCGTCGCCTTCGGCGTCCGGGGCATCGGCCAGGACCGACCCGTCCTCGGCCGACAGCACCTGCTGCTGCCGCAGCAGCCGGACCAGGCCTTCCCGGGGGTCGACCAGGGCGGGACCCGGCAACGCGGGTGACAGGACCAGAACCCCGGCTTCTCCCTCCGACTCCAGGACCCGGCCGTCCGCGTCCAGCCGGCCGTCCACCTCCAGTTGGAAGCTCTCGCTCACCCGGAAGGCGCGGTCGAACTCGGACGAGGCGATCGCTTCCGCGGCTTCCGAAAAATGAAGCGCGGGCGAGAGGGCCGTCCCCACCATCACCAGCAGGGCCGCCGCGGCCGCGATCCCGATGCGCCAGCGCCCCAGCGGCAGCCGCTTTCCCCAGCGCAGCCAGAGCAGCACCAGCAGCGGAGGCACCAGCAGCAACAGGTCCTGCCAGAAGGCTTCGGCCGGAGTCCGTTCGATCAGGCTGCCGAAACATCCGCACGACTCGTCGGGGTCGCGCAAGCCCTGCGAGACCAGCCAGTAGTTCCGTCCCGTCAATCCCAGGAAGAAGAGGCTCAGCAGGGCCGCCGAGGCCAGCACCAGCCGGTGGTGCACGCCCAGCAGCAGGGCCAGGCCGAGTCCCGTCTCCAGCGCCAGCGCCAGCAGCGCCACCAGCACGGCGGGCAGCAGGAAATCGAGGCCTTCCAGCCGGATCTGTCCCACGAAGGCGCCCGGCTCGTAGACCTTGGCTACCGCCGCCAGCAGCAACACTCCGCCCAGCAGCCAGCCGCTGGCACGGGCCGCCCAGGTTCTCCAACCCGTCTCGCTTGCGCTCACGGCACTCATTCTATACTGGGCGGTGATGGCCGAGACCGATGAGCTGGCGCCCCTGTTGCTGTACGACGGCCACTGCGGGCTGTGCGACCGGACCGTGCAATTCACGCTCGAGCGCAGCGACTCGGTCCGTTTCACGCCGCTGCAGTCGGAGCGGGGCCGGCGGATCCTGGAGGGGTGCGGGATGGCGGCCGGCGAGTACGAATCAGTGGTGCTCGTGGACGGCGACGGATGCCATACCCACAGCACCGCGGCGCTGCGCCTGTGCCGGCACCTGAAGGCCGCCTGGCCGCTGCTGTCCGTCCTGCTGCTGGTGCCGCGACCGCTGCGCGACGCGGTCTATCGATTCGTGGCGCGCCGGCGCTACCGCTGGTTCGGCACGCTCGACCAGTGCCGGATCCCCGCGCCAGGCGAGCAGCATCGCTTCCTGGATTGAGCCGGCGGTCAGACGCGGAACAGGCGATCGAGTCGCTCCAGCGCCTCGTCCGGCCCCTCGCACTCGAGGCTTCCCCGCTCCAGCCCCTCACGCAGGCTGAGCCGTCCGGCGGCCAGGTCGAAAAAGGACGGCGGGTCGGCCCGCAGGACGAGGTCGGGCCTGGCGGCCGGGCCCTGGGCCGTCCGCACTTCTCCTCTGTCGACTTCGACGTGAAACACGGTCTCTCCCACCTCGAGCTGATAGGTCTCCTCCAACTCCCGCGCCAGCTGGGGCCGGAAGGTGATTTTCATCGCCAGCAGCGCCCAGCCCGGTCGAAACTCGTCTCCCTCGGGCGGCGTCCGCAGGTAGGGCAGCCCCCAGCGGCCCAGTGCGATCAGGACCGGCTCCAGCTGCAATCCCCGGGGCGTGAGCCGGTAGACGCGCGAGCCGGCCGGCGGGGGCAGGGTGGCGCGCTCCAGGATCCCGGCTTCGGCCAGCCGCTCGAGCCGCGCGGCCAGCAGGTTGGTGCCGATGCCGGGCAGGTTGTCCAGCAGGTCCTTGTAGCGTTTAGGGCCGGTCAGCAGCTCTCGGACGATCAACAGGGTCCAGCGCTCCCCCAGAATATCCAGGGCCTTGGCGACGCAGCAATACTGCCCGTAGCGTCTCGGTGCCATGCCGTCAACTTATCAATTCCGAGTTGAGATTTCAATTTACTACTTGAAACTTGAAAAAGATATAGTATAGTGGCACCCGACAACAAGAACCGCAACTGCTTTCACGGGAGGAAGCTTCATGAATCGAGTCCATTCGAATCTGTTCCTGCGGCGGGTCCTGCTGGCCAATGCCTCGTTTTCCACTTTTTCGGCGGCTGTGCTGATCGCGGGCGGCGCCTGGCTGGCGCCCCTGCTGGGGATCGCCTTCGGCATCCTGGCGGGGGTGGGAATCGGGCTGCTCGTCTTCGCGGCGGGGCTGTGGCGGGCGGCCCGTGCCCGGGAGTTCGACCGCGGCGAGGTACGCAAGGCCCTGGCGGCAGACGTGGCCTGGGTCGTGGCAAGTGTGGTGCTGCTGGTCTGGAACCCCTCCCCCCTGACGGCGGCGGGCTGGTGGGGGGTCGCGGTGGTGGCCGACTTGGTGGCGGTCTTCGCGGCGCTGCAGCTGTACGGGTTGTACCGTGATGGACGGCGCCGCGCCGAGGCTTGAGCTTCGGTCTGCAGCCTCTGGAATCACGGGTCACACGTGGGGCGGCCTTCCAGGCCGCTATTGCCCGGAAATCACGGGCAATGACGGGGTCACGCGTGGGGTGGCCTTCCAGGCCGCCATTGCCCGGAATCGCGGGCAGGATGCCCGTGCCACTCTCTCAGGGAAGAGGCCTGCGGGAAGGCGGCGGCTCGGGGCGGACGAAGCGGACCGGCGTGTCGAGCTGGATCGTGACGCCCGCTCCCCGCGGAATGTAGACGTGGCCGCCGCGCCGCAGCAAGCCGACCAGCGCACCGACACCCGCGCCGACTCCGGCGCCGACTCCCACGCTCTTCCAGTCACGGCCCGCGATGGCGCCCACC
>JBFGHG010000216.1:0-5831 GCA_041578395.1 Acidobacteriota bacterium | reverse complement strand
GGCCACGGCACTGGCTGCGCTGGTGGAGGCGGCAGCCGAGTTTCCGATGCAGATCACCCTGGGCTACGTCGTGATGTCGATCGCGGTCTCGGGCGGGATCGGGATCGTGTCGGGCCTCTACCCGGCCTTCAAGGCTTCCGGCCTGGACCCGGTCATCGCCATGACGGAGGGGCAATGAACTCCACCCAGTACTCGGAAAACGTCCGGATGGCACTGGAAACGGTACGCAGCCACAAGCTGCGCAGCCTGTTGACGGTGCTGGGGGTGATCATCGGCGTGGTAACGGTAATCGTGATCGCGTCGATTCTGACCGGGATGCGCCAGAGCATCGTGGGGCTGGTCGAGGAATACGGCACCGACAACATCTACGTCTTCCACCTCAAGACCGGGTTTCAGGGCCCTCCCACCCGGGAGGAGTGGAACCGGGAGCCGCTCACGGTCGAGGACGCCGAGACGCTGAAACGGCGGGGCTCCGCCATCGAACAGGTCGCCTATCAGGCGTTCGCCTTCTTCCGCAATCCCACGGTCCGGACCCAGAACGAGAGCTTCAGCCGCTCCCAGGTCCTGGGGGTGTCGCCCAACATGGGCGAAGTCCTCAACGTGGGCCTGTCGGAGGGCCGTTTTTTGACGCCCGCCGACAACTCGAGGGCCGCCAAGGTCTGCGTGCTGGGAGTCAACATCGTGGAAGCGCTCTTTCCGCACCAGCAGAGGATCGTGGGGCGGGAGGTCCAGATCTCGGGCACCCGCTTCACCGTGGTGGGGCTGATGGAGCAGCGCAAGAACACCATCTTCGGCGAATCGGAGGAGGACAACCGGGCCTTCATTCCCTACCGGACGATGCGCCAGCTGATGCCTCAGGAACGCAACTTGCTGCTGCTCGTCCGCGCCGTGCCGGGACGGCTCCCCACGGCCTGGGACCAGACCGAAGCCATTTTGCGGCAGCAGCGGGGAGTCCGCTTCGACCAGGACAACGACTTCACGCTCAACACCGCCGACCGGATGATCGCCCAGTTCGACGCCATCACGGCCACGCTGGGACTGTTCGCGATCGCGATTTCGGCGGTGGGCCTGATGGTGGGGGGCATCGGCGTGATGAACATCATGCTGGTCTCGGTCACCGAGCGGACCCGCGAGATCGGCGTGCGCCGGGCCGTGGGGGGCAAGCGCCGCGACATCGTGATGCAGTTCCTCTTCGAGGCCACCACGCTGACCACGGTGGGCGGGCTGCTGGGCGTCCTGCTGGCGCTGGGGCTGAGTCAGCTGCTGTCCTGGCTGATCCCGTCGATGCCCTCGCAGATCCCCGCCTGGGCCGTGATCAGCGGCCTGCTGGTGTCGGTCATGGTGGGGCTGGTCTTCGGGGTCTGGCCGGCGGTGAAGGCGTCGAAGCTGGATCCGATCGAGAGTCTGCGCTGGGAGTAGGGCTCGAGCCTCCAGACTGAAAAATCCGCACTCTGCAATCCGATCACTCTTCGAGCCACCGGGCCAGCTTCTCCTGCAGGTCCGCGACCGTGTAAGGCTTGGCCAAAATGTCGTCCCCGCCCACCTCCCTCACGTCCTCCTGACCGCCTTCCATGGCGTCGGCGGTGATGGCCAGGATGGGGATCTTCGCGGCGAGGCCTTCGCGGATCGCACGGATCACGCCGTAGCCTCCCCCGGAAGGAATCATCATGTCGACGATGATCAAGCGGGGTCCGAACTCCTCCAGCCTGGGGAGATAGCTCTCGCGGATCGAGTAGGAAGTGACCGGGTAGCCGAGGCTCTGCAGGATGAACTTGATGGAGTAGATGTTGTCGGCCGTCTCCTCGATGACGGCGACCCTGTATTCATCCCCCTTGCGCTTCTTGCCCGACTTTCGCATCGGCAGCCGCCATCTCAGTCGCCGGCCTCGAGCCGGGCCCGCAGCAGCTCGTTGACCGCCTTGGGGTCCGCCTGCCCGCGGGTCTCGCGCATCACCTGCCCGACGAAGAAGCCCAGCAGGCCCTTCTTTCCGCCGCGGTACGCCTCTCGCTGGGCGGGGTGATGCTCCAGGATCTTCTCCACGATGCCGGCCAGCCGGGACTCGTCGCTGATCTGTTCGAGCCCTTCCCGGGCGACAATTGTAGCGGGATCGTCCCCGCTTTCATACATCTTTTCGAACACGTCCTTGGCAATCTTGCCGCTGATGCGGCCGCTCTCGATCAACCTCACCAGCTCGGCCAGCTGGGCGGGCCGCACCGGGCACTCCTCGAGCGGGCGCGCGTCCTGCTTCAGGTTGCGGGTCAGGTCGCCCACCATCCAGTTGAAGACCGCCCGCGCCGACGGGGCCTTCGAGGCGGCCTCTTCGAAATAGTCGGCGAAGGACCGGCTCTGCGTCAGCTGCAGGGCACCTTCCGGGTCCAGCCCGTACTGCCCGACCAGACGCCGCCGGCGCGCCTCCGGCAGTTCGGGGACTTCCTCCCGGGCCCGCTCGAGCCACTGCCGCCCTACGCGCACCGGCATCAGGTCGGGGTCTGGAAAGTAGCGGTAGTCGTGGGCGTGCTCCTTGCTGCGCATGACCCGCGTGCGGCCCCCCTGCTCGTCCCACAGCCGCGTCTCCTGGTGGATCTCGCCCCCGTCGGCGAGGACCGATTGCTGGCGCTCGATCTCGTGCTCCAGCGCGCGGCGCAGGAAGCGGAAGGAGTTGAGGTTCTTGATCTCCGTCTTGACGCCCAGGGTCTGGGATCCGGCGGGCCTCACCGAGACGTTGGCGTCACAGCGCAGGCTCCCCTCCTCCATGTTGCCGTCGCAGATCTCCAGGTAGAGCAGCGTGCGGCGCAGCTGCTGCAGGAAGTCGAAGGCCTCCTGGGCGGTGCGCAAGTCCGGCTCGGTCACGATCTCGATCAGGGGAACGCCGGTCCGGTTCAGGTTGACCAGCGTGGGGCCGCCGGCGGTGTGCGTCGACTTGCCGGCGTCGTCTTCGAGATGGATGCGCGTGATCCCGAAACTGGCCTCGTACCCGTCGGCCCCCGGCTCGGCCGAGCGGTGGGCGAACACGTCCACCCGTCCGTGTTCGGCCAGGGGCTGCTCGTACTGGGAGATCTGGTACCCCTTTGGCAAATCCGGATAAAAGTAGTTCTTTCGGGCAAATATCGATGTATTGTTGATGTTGCACTGCAAGGCATGGGCCGCCCGCAGCGCCATGTCGACGGCCTCCCGGTTGAGTACCGGAAGGGCTCCCGGAAGGCCCAGACAGACGGGGCAGGTGTTGCTGTTGGGCGGATCGCCGAAACGCGTGGGGCAGGCGCAGAACAGCTTGCTGCGCGTGAGCAGCTGGGCGTGGACTTCCAACCCGATGACGGCTTCGAATTCCAATGACTCATCCTCCGCGGGGCGTCCCCGGGAAGTCTTCTCCGAGGCACCCGAGCAGCCGCGGCCAGGCTTCGGGCGAGTCCCCCGCCAGCGGGATCCAGCAAACCCCGGGCTCCTTGCCAAACCAGGTGAGCTGCCGCTTGGCGTAGCGGCGGCTGCGCTGGGCGGCTTCCCCGACCGCCTCGGCGAGGCTCTTGCGGCCCTCCACCACGTCCAGCGCCTCGCGGTAGCCGAGCGCTTCGAAACCCTTGCAGTGCGGCGGGTACCCTCGGGCCAGCAGGAGGCGGACTTCCTCGAGGAGGCCGCCGTCGAACATGCTCTGGACGCGGGCGTCGATTCTAGCATAGAGCTCGGCGCGCTCCGGCTGGAGGCCCACCTTGCGGACCTCGAAACCCTCCAGGGGCCGCCGGCGCCGCTGCAGGCGGCTGATCGGCTCGCCGGTGGAATAGAACACCTCCAGCGCCCGCACCAGCCGCACCCGGTCCCCGCTCGCGATCTGCCGGGCGCTGGCGGGGTCGTGGCGCTCCAGCAGGCGGTGCAGAAAAGCCGTGCCGCGGCGCTGGGCGATCCGGTCCAGGCGGCGCCGCAGCCGGCCCGACCGCCCGGGCCCCTCGAAGACCCCTTGCAGCAGCGCCCGCAGGTAGAGCCCGGTCCCCCCCACCACCACCGGCAGCTGCCCGCGAGCGGCGATATCACGGCAGACCTGGCGCGCTTCGCGCATGTAGCGGCCGGCGTTGTAGAACTCGTCCGGGTCGATGCGGTCGAACAGATGATGAGGAACCCGGCGGCGCTCTTCGGCCGAGGGCTTGGCGGTTCCCACCTCCATGCCCCGGATCAGCTGCATGGAGTCGCAGTTGACGATCTCTCCGCCCCAGCGCCGGGCGGCCGCCAGCCCCAAGGCGCTCTTTCCCGAGGCGGTGGGGCCCAGGATCACCAGCAGCGGCTTCTTGCAGGTGGGCTCGCTCATGGGCCGTAGAGGGGTTCGACCGACACTCCCGGGTAGTAGGCCGTCAGGATCTCCTCGAAGGTCTTGCCCCGCCGCGCCCAGGCCACCGCGCCGATCTGGCACAGTCCCACCCCGTGGCCGAAACCCCGCCCTTCGACGGCGATCCGGCGCACCCATCCCTGCCCGTCCCGCTCGAGCTGGAGGGATTCGATGAAATGGCTGCGCAGCCCCAGCGCCCGGCGCAGGGCGAGGCCGCCCAGCACGCGGCTTCCCTGCTCTCCCGCGAAGCGCATAGCGGTGACGCGGCCCGTGAAGTCGCGCTCCAGGACCTCGAGGTCCCGCAGGCGCCCGACCCGGGCGTGCTCGGCCAGGCCGGCGGCGATCCGCTCCGGCTGCAGCGTCACGCTCCAGCGCCGGTAGGGGCTCTCCTCGTCCGGGCAAATCACCCCACCGGGCAGGTAGTCCAGCGGCTCGCCAGAAAAGACGTCCGCGTAGGCCGCCGTCACGCCGCCGCAGGTGGAGGAGTAAAAGGCCGTGATCGGCTCGCCGTCGAACAGGGCGACCACTCCGCGCGTGCGGTTCACGGCGCGGTCCGAAAGCGGATGCTCGGCCGCCGTTGCAGCATACACCTGCGACCGCTCGTCCCCGTACAGGTCGAACCCCCGCACGGCAAAGCGTCCCAGGCTGGCCACGCTGTAGGTGCGGGCGGCTACGCTTTGCGCCTCCAGCGCCGCCGGCTCGGGAAAGGCGTCGGGCCCCAGCTCCCCCGGCACCACCCCCCGCAGGTATTCCTCCAGGGGCAGTTCGTTGACCAGCACCGCCCGCCGCAGCGGGTTGACGAAGGCCTCCAGCGCCCCCCGAACGGCGACCCCGTCCAGCCGCAGCAGCCGCCCCGGCCGGGGGTCGAAGCGAAACCCGCTGCCGTGTCCCAGGAGCAGCCGCCCCTCCGGCTCCAGCAAGACGATCTGGCCGGGCCGCGCCAGCACCGCCAGCCGTTCGCCCAGCGTCGAATTCTCGACCAGGGCCGATTCCAGCTCCTCCCGCAGCAGCACCCGGACCCGCGACAGAGCCCGCTCGGGCACGTCCCGAATCGAGAATGGAAACACCTCGGGCGCCGGGTCCACCCGGGCGCACCCCGCCGCCAGCAGCAGCGGGACCACGAGAAAGAACGACCGGTGAGGCAATTTCAGACTCAGATCTCAGATTTCTGCATTTGGCTCAAGAGCTGCAGCGCCACCTCCAACGCCCGTCTCCCCTGCAGCCCGGTGCAGGCGACCGCGCCGCCCTCCGAGTCCCCCCGGACCGCCGCCAGGAAGGCCTGGATCTCCCCCCGCAGCGGCTCGGTCCTGTCGATCTCGAACTGGCGCGAGGCGATGCGGGGGCGGCCTTCCTCGTGAACCAGACTGTACATGCCGGCGGCCCGCTGCTGAAAGTCGATGGAGACATAGTCGTGCTTCTGAAAGAAGCGCAGCTTGCGCACCTTTTCGGCGGAGACGCGGCTGGCCGTGACGTTGGCCACGCAGCCGTTGTCGAACTCCAGCCTGGCGTTGGCGATGTC
>JBFGHG010000215.1:0-5843 GCA_041578395.1 Acidobacteriota bacterium | reverse complement strand
TTCGTCGAGAAGCCGCGCGACTCGAGCAGGGCCTCGATGTGTTCGGCGTTGCGCTGCATGTCGTCCAGGTCGTCGGCCACGTTGGGCAGCGACAGCAACTGGACGAAGTCCTCCACGATCGCCTTTTCGTGCGCCGCCCGGTGGGAGTCGCCGGCTTGCTGCGCCCGCCGGATCAGGGCGCTGTCGAGGTCCTGGGCCGGAGAGGTCACGGAAGCGGCGGCGAGGGCGGCAAGGGCGAAGCAGATGCGGTAGACGGTCATCGTCCGAGTGTAGCCGATCCCGGCGCCCGAACAACGGCTGCTCAGCCGGGCCGAGTGCGAGGAGACGCTACCTCCGGATGACCGCTCGTCTGGCCTCCGCGGACTCGAAGACGAGCTTGCAGCCGCTCTTCTCCTGGATCCGGTCCAGCAGCGCCTGCCGGAGCAGCCCGCGCACCCGGAAGACCGCCCTCCGCGGCCGGTTCTGTTGGTTGGCGAAGCGAAAGCTCACCAGCAGCTTGCGGTGGGTCCCCAACGGCGCGCCCACCACCTCCGACTCCGTCACCGACTGCCGGGAGAGCAGGATGTAGACGGTGTCCAGGCGGGCGAAGGGGAGCTCCCAACTCTGCTCTTCGCCCCAGCGAAAGCGCAGCGCCGTCTCGCCGGAGGCGTCCAGCGTCCCCCGCTTCTGCCGGGGGATCCCGCGCACGTTCCCGCGGTTGTAGGCCGCCGCGACGCGCAGCTCGTCCCCGCGCCCCTGGGCCGCCGCTGTTTGCGGCTGAGGTACCAGCACAGCCAGCAGCCCGAGCCCCCACGCCAGGTGTCGGCGAGCCGCCGTCAATTCTTCTCCTGGACCGGAACGCCCAGTTCCTTCAGCGACTCCACCAGGGTGTAGCCGAACTGCACGTCCCAGACGTCGAACTTGATGTCGTCCTTCTTCCAGCCGGCGACCAGGCCGCTGATCGGCTCGTCGAACCAGATCTTCACGGAGAGGCGTTCGGGAAAGGCGTCCAGGAAGCCCTTGGAGGCCCGGTAGAACTTGTACTCCACCCGGCTGACGTTGCTCAGCTCGGTCTGAAAGGCGTCGTTGTCCGACCCCATTCCCGGGAAGGCGCGGATGAAGCGGTAGGCCAGGCTCTCTCCGTCGCTGACCAGGTAGCCCATGCAGACCCGTTTGGCGAAGTGGTTGTGAACGGCGAACGATCCCACGGCCTGAAAACCGGGATCGTAGTAGAAGCTCCGCTCCGCCAGCGCCTCGTCCCCCCGGATGGCGGCCACCATCTGAGACAGCGGCAGGCTGCGCAGCGCTTGCTCTTCGTCCTGGGGTGCGGGAGCGGGCCGGGAGAGGACCAGGACGGACATCGCGATTCCGACGAACAGTGTCTTCATCGACTTCCTCCTCGTATTGGGGTGTGTCCGGTCTCGTTGCCCCTGAGGTAATCAGACCGTACGAGGAGTGTCAAGCGAAGCCGCGGCTGGGTCGCGGCACGGGCATCCCTGCCCGTGATTCTTCGACTGCGGAATCACGGCCTGCAAGGCCGTCTCGCCCTACCTCCCGCCGTTCTGCGCAGAGTCCAAAAACGCCACCAGGTCCAGCCACTGTTGCACCGTCAGGTGGTCGTTGAAGGAGCCCATGCGCGACTCGTCTCCGAGGCGGACGTCGCGGTACTCCCGCTCCCCCACGATGCCCGGCTCGGTGTACACCGGCGCTTTGCGGGCGAAATCGTGCGAGGGAGCGATGATCGACTCGGCGAGGTAGCGCCGGGTCTTGGGATTGGCGGGCGACCCCAGCTGAAACGGCAGGGGGGGCTGTGCCACGGGTTCGGGGAGGTCTTCTCCGTGGACCCGGTGACAGGCGTGACACCCCAGATCGAGAAACGCCTGCCGGCCGGCCTCGGGGTTCCCCTCCGGAAGGAACGGACTCGCCGAGCAGGCCGCCAGGGCGCCCGTGAGGATCGCGGCCACGAAGAGGAGCGTTGCCTTCGAATCCATTTGGCGCCTCCTTTGGTAGCGGATCGCCGGTGGGAGAGCCGGAAGCTCTCCTCTCACCCGTTTCGCGATCCTGCCCTGATGCTGGCAAGGCTCGTGCCAGCGAGGATGGGAATACGACCGGGGCACGGATCGCCCGTAAACAGTGGATTCAGAGCGAGTTGCAATGCGGCAGCGGTCTCCGGCACGGGACCCGCCGCCTCGTCAAATGCCGCCGAGAACCGTGCAAATCACCCGCTAGAGCTACTTCTTTTCCGATGCCTTCCCAGCCTTCTTGGGCTTCCCCTTGGCAGGTGACTTTTTCTTCTTCTTGGGAGGGGCCGCTTTCTTCTTCTCGGAGGGGGCCGCTTTCTTCTTCTCGGAGGGAGCCGCTTTCTTCTTCTTCCTGGGAGGAGCCGCTTTTCCCTGGACGGCGACGAAGCTGGCCTCGGCCGGCTGTCCCCAGACCTGGGCGCGAACGGTGTAGGTCTTGCCGTCCTCGAGCCGGGTCGCGTCCAGCGTCAGGGTCTCGGTCTGGTGGGCGGTGTGTCCGGCGGCCACGGTCAGGCCTTGGAAGGGATGCTCCTGGTACTTACCCCGGGCCGCCTTCTTGCGGCTCCGGACGGCCCGCAAAACCTCCCGCTGGTTCAAATCCAGGACGTGCCAGAAGACCGTCTCGTCGCCGGCGGCATGCAGTACGTAGTCGTGTTCACTGACATTGCGCACCCCGGCGCGGACCGCGACTTCGACGCTCTTCTTGCGCGGCGGAATCTCCACCACGGACGGGATATCGAGATGCGCTTCGAGCAATCGGGAGGGGACAGCCATGGCTCACGCTCCGTTCCGGAATATTGTCTGCCGCTCGATCTGGTCTGGATTGTAGAGCGTCCGACTCGCACATTCCAGCGCTCATTGAGCTTGACCCGCTTTCGGTCCGGTTTCTATACTCTTTGGCAGCGATACAGTCTGAAATCACACGCGCAACTCATCCCAGGCCGGTAGACTTCCAAGTTCGGCAGGCCTGACGCGCCGCTCACGCTCCGCGAGGCTGGCCAACAGGGTGCCACATCTTTGATTGGGAGGTTTTTTCCATGTCAGGACCCACCATCTCTCACCTGCTCCGATTCTCCATCCTCGCCGTCCTCCTCGCCGGGGCGATGCCCGGGTGGACAATCGGGGCCGGCAGCACCTGCGACCGCGACGCCCTGGACGCGGCCAAGCAGGAGTTCCTGAACCTGCGCGACCTGCACCGGGCCGCGCCCGAATACGTCACCGCCGCCGAGCTCCGTTTCGCGTCGGAGCAGTACATCGCTGCCTCGGAGCAATGCTACCGGAGCCTGCACGGCACGAATCGAATGGACGGAATCATCATCGACGAAGGGGGCCTGTGGGCGGGCGGGATCACTCCCCGCCACAACCTGAACGGGCGGAAGTGGGGCGCCGGATCTCCCTTCGCCGGAGGCGCCAACGTGGCGGGGCCCCGCCTGCCCGGCGGCCAGCGCAGCTACAGCTACATGGCCAACGGCGTCAGTATCGGCAACGATGCGGGGACCGGAGCGTCCTGCGCCCCGGGCTGCATCAACACGAGCATCTTCAGCTTCGGCTTCACCGATTCCGGTGGCGACACGGAGCAAGCCCGCTGCCTGCAGCGCGAGATCGGCGACGCATTCGCCGCCTGGTCCGCCGTCGCGGACATCACGTTCGTGCCCACCGCCGACAATGGAGCTCCGTTCGACGCGGCGGGGGCGACGGGAGACATCCGCATCGGCTTCCATCCCATCGACGGGGCCTTCGGGGTCCTCGCCCACGCCTTCTTTCCTCCGCCGAACGGAACCTCGCAGGCGGGAGACATCCACTTCGACGTGGCCGAACCGTGGGCCTGTTCCAACGAGATCGGCTCCCTCGACTTCGGCATCGTCGCGCTGCACGAAATCGGCCACTCCATCGGCCTCAACCACGAGGTCAGCGGCCAGACCGCGGTCATGAACGCCTCCTACAACTCCGCCCTGAACTTCGGCCCCGCGGCGGACGACATCATCGGAGCCGCCAACATCTACGGCGGCAGCCCGCTGGGAGGCCACACCTTCTTCGGCAACGTAGGCATTGGAACCGACACTCCCGCCTCGGCCCTGCAGGTCCGCCGCGACGACGGCACGGCGCAGGTGCGGGTCACGGAAGCGTCCGGCACCACCGCGCAGCGGACGCTGTTCGCCCTGCAGAACAACGGCGGGCCCATCTTCGATATCACCGACACCAACTCCTCGACGACCTGGTCCTTCCTGCTCAACTCCGTGGGGGGCTTCGGCTTCAACCTGCTGGGAACGGGCGGCTTCGAGTTCACCATCACCTCGGCCGGACGGGTCCTGATCGGCCCCGGCTCCAACACGGTCTTCGACCTCAGCCCCACCGGCAACCTGAACATCTCGGGCAACCTCACCGCCAACGGGATCTTCTACCCCTCGGACCGCGCCCTGAAGGAGAACATCGTCGAGCTGGACGGCGGCGACATGCTGGACCGGCTCATGGACCTGCCGGTCTACCGCTGGAACTACCGCTCCGACCCCCGCGACATCCCGCGGATCGGACCCATGGCCCAGGACTTCTACTCCCTGTTCGGAGTGGGCAAAGACGAGCGTCACCTCAACCCGCTGGACGTGGCGGGCGTGAGCCTGACCGCCGTGCAGGGTCTTCGGAAACAAGTCAGCGAGCAGGAGGAGGAGCTGGCCCGCCAACGGGACGAGATCGAGAGCCTGAAGGCCCAGCTGGCCGAGTTGAGCCGCGCGCTGCAGACCGGGGGTGGCCGGAAGTAGCCCGAGAAAGTGGGTGAGGACCGCTGCCCCAAAAAACGGGCGCGTCCTCGTCTCGAGGGAACCGCTTTTGACCGCCCTCCGTATGGAAGTCTGTGCACCGCAGGGTCCGTATCGAGGGAGGGACGCTCATGGGCAGGTTGTCGAGAGATCTCGGGTTCGGAGCGAAGATCCTGTGGAAGGGGAAGGGCTTCGCGCTGGCCGCCATCGCCACCTTGGCTCTCTGCCTGGGCGCCAACGCCGCCATCTTCACGATCGTCGACTCGGTGCTCTTCGAGCCCTTGCCGCTGCCCGAATCCGACCGCCTGGTGCTGGTATACAACAGCTATCCGAAGGCGGGGGTCGAGCGGGCCTCCAACGGCGTGCCCGACTACTACGACCGGCTACGGGAGTTGGGGGAAGTGTTCGAGGAGCAGGCGATGTACAACTTCCCCGGCCTGACGATCGGGGAGGAGGGACGCCCCGAGCGGCTCCAGGCCATGGCCGTCACGCCTTCGTTCTTCCGGCTGGCGCGGGTCGATCCGGCGCTGGGCCGCACGTTCCACGAGGGGGAGGGCGAGCCGGGCAACGAGTCGCGGGTCGTGCTCAGCCACGCGCTGTGGCGGCAGCGCTTCGGCGGAGACGAGGGCATCCTGGGGAAGGACATCCGCCTCCAGGGCGAACCCTACACCGTCGTGGGGGTCATGCCTCGCGGCTTCGTCTACCTGGACCCGGACGTCCGAATGTGGATTCCCCTCGCCTTCGACGAGGATCAGAAATCCGATCAAGCCCGGCACAGCAACAACTGGGAGTTCGTGGGACGGCTGCGCGAGGGGGCCTCGCTCGAGCAGGTGCGGCAGCGGCTGGACGCGCTGACGGCCGCCAATCACGAGCGCTTTCCTCACTTCCGCGAGGTCCTGAACAACGCCGGTTATCACGTGCAGGCGCATCGCCTCAAGGACGAGGTGGTCCGGGACGTCCGGGGGGTGCTCTACCTGCTCTGGGCGGGCGCGCTGTTCGAGCTGCTGATCGGCGCCGTCAACATCACCAACCTGGTGCTGGCCCGCTCGCGCGTGCGTCTGCGGGAGTTCGCCCTGCGCTCCGCTCTGGG
>JBFGHG010000214.1:0-5847 GCA_041578395.1 Acidobacteriota bacterium | reverse complement strand
GCACGATCCAGTTCACGGCCAGGTCATGGCCGTCCGGATCGGAGGCCGTGGCCCCCAGCGTGACCTGGACCTCTCCCGACGCCGTCAGAAAGAGCACGAGGTCGGGCCCCGCCTCGACCGTGGGGCGGCGGTTGGCATCGACACGAACGGTCACCTCGGAAGAAGACTCGTCGGTCCCGTCGTTTCCGGTGAGCCGCAGCAGATAGCTGCCCACGCGATCGAAGGTGACGGCCGTGGCGGCGCTGTTGCGGTCGGCGAACGCGACCAGGGCGCCCGCCGGAGCCGAGACGGCCCGCCAGCTGACGGACACCGGATCATCGTCCGGGTCCGAGGCCTCGCCCTGCAGGTCGACCGTCACGGAACCGTCCGGCGAGAGGTTGACCAGGCGCGAGGGACCAGCGTCCACCAGCGGGGGCGTGTTCAATCGGAAAGGAAACAGGGGCACCACGCCGTTCTGGATGTCCTCGAAGTCGGGCGTGTTGCCGAAGCCGATGAGCAGGGCGTGGATCGGACCCACGTTGGAGCGCACCTCCAGCAGGCCCGCTTCGAAGGTGTCGTTGAAGAACTCGCGCAGCAAGCGGGCCACCTGCAGGCCGGTCTGGCCGGCCACGAAGTCCAGTTCCGCTTCGCGCACCTGCCGGGTTCCGCCGGAGTCGAGGTAGCTGAGCGTCAGTTCCAGGTCGGAGGCTCCTCCTTCGCCCGCCGGAGCGGGGTCCCCGCTGAGGTCTGCCGAGCGCACCAGCGCCAGCCCGAACTCGAACGATTCCAGCTGCGACCGGCTCACCACAGCCCGCAGGGTCCGGGACGCCTCCGAGGCGGGGACGCTGATCAGGTCGACGACCCGGCCGTCGGGCCGGCTCAGCCGGTAGGTGAAGGAGGGGACGATGGGCTGCCGGCGTGGCGCGCCTTCGGTCTCCAGGACCAGCACGCCGACCTGGACGGACGCCGCCAGCGAGCCGATCCGGAAGACCCGGGCCTCGCCCGCGTCCAGTTCCAGCGGGACGTCACCCGGATCGGCCAGAGGCGCGCCGTCCAGCGTGAGGTTCTGCATGGGCTGCAGGTCGGACTGGCGCAGCAGCCGGAGGGTCCCCAGCCATTCGTCATCGGCCGGGTTGGCGATGCGCAGGTCGATGACGTAGCGTCCCAGCGGCGGGACCGGTCCTACCGCCGCCTGCGGAAACACGAACCGGCCGTCGCCGGTCTGAGAAAGCGCCGCGCCGGGAACGGCGAGCGCCAGCAACAAGGCAGTCGAAACCAACCGCACGGAAGAGGCGAACATCTTTTTCTCGAACACCTCGACTCAATCGTAGAGCCCCGAAACCCGCGACGGCCAGGCGCACGACGCACCCGGCCAACAATTCGAGAATAACAGAAAGGGGGGGGTGTCAAGCGCAAAATCGTGATGCTGTAATCCTTTTCAAATCAGATGTTTACTTCGTTCTCGCAGAGAAGACAGTGCGGCTCGTACCCAACCCTCGCACGCGGCCTGGCTCTTGACCGCATGCGCGCACGTTCAAAACACCTCTGGTGATGTACGAACGGGAGGTACCGTGTCTCGACCGTGCTCGCCGCATCTTCCCGGCGACCCGTCCTGAACCATCCTGCGGAGGTGATAGCAGCAGGTGTCGGCGTGCAGCAAGACCTTTACGGAACGCTGCCCGACGAGACGGCGGCCACAGAAGGCTATGTACGGGTGATCGACGAATCCGGAGAAGACTACCTGTACCCGGAAACCTACTTCGTGCCGATCGACCTTCCCAAGAGGGCAGAAGACGCCTTTGGCCGCCGACCGCCCCTGACCCTCACCCCCCGTCGCGGGCCGCCC
Source organism: Acidobacteriota bacterium (assembly GCA_041578395.1). Lineage (GTDB taxonomy): Bacteria > Acidobacteriota > UBA6911 > RPQK01 > JANQFM01 > JBFGHG01. Next base: position 4,022 of record JBFGHG010000214.1, on the reverse strand, counting down.
CCGGCTTGGCCACCACCGCGCTGCCCGCCCGGCCGTCCAGCACCACCGTCAGCGGGGAGGCCAGACTCAGCCGTCTGACATGCATGGTCTCCTCGGCGGCCGGCTGTGCGTCCAGCCACTCCCAGTCCACGAACGCCTCGTCGCCCCGGCCCTCGTCGGCCCCCGGCGGGACCGTCAGGTAGCCGATGCCCAGCGAGGTGATGTTGTGGAAGAAATGGGTCCCCTGCGAAGGGTCCACCTGGTAGCCGGCGGGGGAGGCTTCCACCATCAGCCGCGCGCCCGAGATCTGCGACCACTGCACAGGAATCCCCAGGTGCGGATCGGCACTGCCCCAGCGGCCGGGGCCGATCAGCAGGAAACGCCGGTCGCGGTCGTTGAGGCTGGCGTTCATGACCGCGATCTCGCCCGCCACCGCGCGGTTGTGCCCCGACTCCCAGCTGTCGCGCCGCACGTACACGATGTCCCTGATCTCGCTGGACACGCCGTGCCCCAGGCTCGACTGCGAAACGCACAACAGGTCCCCCCGCCGGAACCCGTCGACGGAGAGGTCGCTGGTGGCGTCCGCCACCTGCAAGGGGCGCAGCTGCAGCAGGTACAGCAGCGGTCCGGCACCGGAACCGCGGCCCGACTTGGCCCAGTCCCCCATCTCGCAGGCGAACTCCACCTCGGCCGGCCCCCCCAGCCCCTTTTCCACCATCTCGAGCACCCGCTCCACCGCTTCGGCCAGCGGGATGGCGCGGTATTTGAGGATGTTGTTGAAGGTGATCACACGGGGTCCGGGAAGGCTCAGGTCGTCGCGGATCTGGTCGTCTCCCGCGCTGTAGACGGAGGCCAGCGGCAGCAGCGCGCCGTCCCGTTCCGCCTCCCGCAGCGGAAAACGCTGCACCGTCGAGTCGAGGTCCTGGCCGGCCAGGCGCTTGCCGGTTTCCATGTCCAGCGCCAGGAAATCCCCCTGGGACGCATCGGCGAACCTGGCCGGATTGGCGAACTGCGGCAGCACCTGGGGATGCTTGGGACAGAAGCGCAGCGACAACCCCCCTTCGACGATGTACCGCCCCAGGCCCAGCGCCACCAGCGCCACTCCCTCCCGGGGCTTCTGCGGGCCCATCGGGTAGTAGTTGTAGGACTGGGCCACTCCCGAAAAGGAAGGATAGTAGCGCGAGCCCCGCTGGCGCCCCACCAACTCCTGAACGATCACCGCCATCTTCTCTTCCTCGACCCGCCGTCCGGTGCTCTTCAAGTACGACTTGGCGTTCTTCGAAAAGGTGGAGGCGAAGACCCGCTTCACGGCCTGGTCGAGGTCCTCGAAGCGGTTGCGGAAGTCGGGGTCGTTGTTGGGGATCATCAGGGTGGAGTAGATCCCGGCGAAGGGTTGGTGCAGCGAGTCCTCCAGCATGCTCGACGAGCGCACCGCCAGGGGGCCCTCGAGCTGGTCCACGATCACGTGCAGGGCATGCTCCAGCTCCGCACTCAGCGGGCAGGCGGCGAAGCGCCGCACGATCTTCTCTTCGTCCTCCTCCTGCTGCCCGAACTCGCTCAGGTCGTGGCTCTTCAGAAAGGAGTCGAAGGCGTCCGTCGTCAGCACCACCGTCTTGGGCAGCAGCACCGGCAAACCGCTCACCGCCCATTCCTTCTCGGCCAGCATCTTGTTGAGGAAGGCGATCCCGCGCGCCTTGCCGCCCAGGTTGCCGGTCCCGATGCGCGAGAAATGGTCATGGGCCACCCGGTCCGGGTGAAAGTCGGCCACGATGCCGCTGTGGGTGCTCTCGCGCCCCTCCCGCAGCGCCGCGATCATGAAGGTGCGGATCGCCTCCTCGTCGGGGAAGTCCTTCTCCGTGAGCGGGCGCAGCTCTTCGGAGAGCTCGAACTCGCTGCGGGCCATCAGCCACAGCGAGAAGTGGTTCTGCTGCGCGTGGTACAGCAGCGATTCGCGCGACACGGTCTCGAGCTTCTGCTCCAGTTCCAGCAGGTCGCGGGCCCGCTCCACCACCGGGCCGTTGGGGCGCTCCCGGAAGACGAAGTCGCCAAAGCCCAGCCGCTCGGTCAGAAACGCATTCAGGTCCCCCTGCAGGGTGCTCGAATTCTTGTCCGCGAAGGCCGCCTCCAGTGTTTCCGCCTCGCTGCGGTGCTCCGTTTCCGCCGACTGCAGCAGAATCGGCAGGTGGGGGTCGGCGGCTCGCGCTTCCCGCGCGAAGTCCAGGCCGGCGGTGGGGTCCAGCCGGCCCTCCCGCGGAATGCGTACGTCGCTGATCACGGCGTAGAGGTTGGGCCGGTATTTCCGGAACAGCCGCTGGCCCTCCTCGAAGGACGTGGCGTGGACCAGCTTGGGGCGCGACCGCATGTACATCAGGCGGTACAGGTCGGTCTGGCCTTCCGAGTAGAGCGACTGCGCCAGCGCCATCAGGCGGGTGTAGAGTACCCGCAGGAATTCCGAGTAGTACCGGGGCGAGTCCTCGATCATCAGGATCACCCGCACGTTGCCCACCGCCACGTCGTGCTCGACGTTCTGACGGTCCTCCACGTACTTGATGATGGCCAGCAGGATCTTGGAGTCGCCCGTCCACACGAATACCCCGTCGACGACGGCCGGATCGAGCCGGGCCCGCAGGTCGCCGGGGTCGCGCTGGTCCAGGCTCAACAGCACCACCGGCAGTTCGGGAAACTTCCCTTTCACGCGCCGTCCGAAGTCGATGACGTCGAAGTCGGCCAGACTCGTCATCACCAGCACGAGGTCGAAGCGGCGGTCGCGGTCTTGCAGCGTCTCGAGCGCCTCCTGCCCGTTGGGCGCATGCGTGAAGCGGGGGACGGCCGAGAGGCTGAACTCGTCGAACTCCCGGAAGATCCGCTCCGTCAGCGAACCGTCTTCCTGCAGGATGAAATGATCGAAAGGCGAGGAGACCAGCAGGATCTCCCGGACGCGGAACAGGATCAGGTCGTTGAATCGGCGGACATTGGCGAGCCGGCGTGCGACCATGCTCCCAATCTACACCAGACCCTGATCCAGCAGGGCGTCGGCCACCTTGATGAAGCCGCCGATGTTGGCGCCGTCCACGTAGTTGACGAAACCGTCTTTCTTGCCGTACCGGACGCAGGTCCCGTGGATTCTGCGCATGATGTCGTGCAGCTTCTCGTCGACTTCCCGCCGGGACCAGGCCAGCCGCATCGAGTTCTGGGTCATCTCCAGGCCCGAGACGGCCACGCCGCCGGCGTTGGCCGCCTTGCCGGGGCCGTACAGGATCTCAGCCTCGAGAAAGAGCTCCACCGCCTCCGGCTCGGTGGGCATGTTGGCTCCTTCCACCACGGCAATGCAGCCGTTGTCCAGCAGCTCCCGGGCGTCGGTCGCGCTGATCTCGTTCTGGGTCGCACAGGGCAGCGCGATGTCCGCTTCCACGCTCCAGGGCCGCTGGCCGTCGAGGTAGATCGCCCCCGGGAACTTCTCCACGTACTCATGGATGCGCCCCCGCCGCTGGTTCTTCAATTCCATGACCCAGTCCAGCTTGGCCCGGTCGATCCCCTGCTCGTCCAGCACCGCCCCGCCCGAGTCGGACATCGTGAGGACCTTGGCGCCGTGCTCCAGCGCCTTTTCCGCCGCGTACTGTGCCACGTTGCCCGAACCGGAGATCAGCACCCGCTTGCCCTCCAGCTTCTCCCGGCGGGTGGCCAGCATCTCCAGGAGGAAGTAGACGGCTCCGTAGCCGGTGGCCTCGGGCCGGATCGCCGAACCGCCCCAGCTGCTTCCCTTGCCGGTCAGCACTCCCGTGAACTGGTTGGTGAGCTTCCGGTAGGCGCCGAACAGGAACCCGACCTCGCGGCCGCCCACCCCGATGTCGCCGGCGGGCACGTCGCGGTCGGCTCCGATGTGGCGGTACAGCTCGGCCATGAACGACTGGCAGAAGCGCATCACCTCGGCGTCGCTCTTCCCGTTCGGGTCGAAGTCCGAGCCGCCCTTGCCGCCCCCCATCGGGAGCGTGGTCAGACTGTTCTTGAAGACCTGTTCGAAGGCCAGGAACTTCATGATGCTG
>JBFGHG010000213.1:0-5881 GCA_041578395.1 Acidobacteriota bacterium | reverse complement strand
CCTCGATCTTCAGGTTCACCAGCTCGCTGACGCGCAGGCCGGTCGCGTACAGCACCTCCAGCATGGTCTTGTCGCGAAAGCCGTTACGTGTGCCCGCGTCCGGGGCCGACAGCAGTGCCTCCACCTGCTCGTCCGTCAGGTAGTGGGGAAGCGTCTGCCAGGTCCGCGGCGACTCCAGCGTCTCGGTCGGGTCGCTCTGGAGGTAGCCGTCCAGCAGCAGGAACCGGAAGAACGAGCGCAGCGACACGATCTTGCGGCGGATCGAACGGGGCGACAGACGGGCGTAAAGGGTCTGCAGAAACTCGAGCAGCAGGGGCTTGTCCACCGCCCCCAGATCCAGGGTTTCCCTTTCGTCCAGAAAATCCAGAAATTGCGATACGTCTAGCCGGTAGGCCGCCACGCTGTTGGGTGCCAGGCCCTTCTCGACACGCAGATAGCGGACGTAGCTGTCGAAAGCCCGTTGGCGGTCGCTCATCGTCGCAGCCGTTTCACGAGCAGCCTGACCTCCTCCACCCCCAGGAGCAGGCAAAAACCGAAGTAGAGCAGCCCGCCCGCCCCCACGCTGATTCCCAGCGCCAGCAACCGCGGGAGTTCTCCTTCGCCGGCGATCCTCGCCTCCAGCCAGCCGTGGCCGAAGTGGACCAGGACCCCCATGGCGACGGCGGCCGCCAGCGTCTTGGCCAACACCGTACCCACGCCGTACCGCTCGAGTCCCCCCAGCCGCTCCTTGAAGCTGCGGGCCAGCATCCAGCTGTTGAACAGCACCCCGAAAGACACCCCCAGCGCCAGCCCGGCGAAGGCGATTGGCTCGGGCAGCAGGAAGAAGACGAAGACGACGTTGGTGATCAGGTTGACGACGACGGCCATCAGGCTGATCCGGACGGGCGTCCGGGTGTCGTCCAACGCGTAAAAGGTGGGCGCGTAGACCTTCACGCAGCTGTAGGCAAACAGGCCGATCCCGTAGAAGATCAGTGCCTGTGAAGTATTGAAGGTGTCGGCCGCGGTGAACGCTCCCCGCTGGTACAGGACGCGCGTGATGGGCTCGGCCAGGGCCCACAGGCCGAGCGTGGAGGGCATGGCCAGCACCGCGATCAGCTTCAGCGAGTTGGCCACGGTCTCCTTCAGCTCCTCCCACTGCTGGTGGGCCGCGTAGACGCTCACTTCGCGCAGGTTGACGACCCCCACGGCCACCCCAAACAGGCCGATCGGCAGATAGATGATGCGGAATGCGTAGCTGAGCCAGGAGATGGGCCCGTCCCCCAGGAAGGCCGCGATCTGGGTGTTGATCAGCACGGTGATCTGCACGGCGCTGACCCCCACGACGGCGGGCCCCAGCAGGCGCGCGATGCGGCGGATGCCCGGGTCGCGCGGCTTCCAGCGGAAGCGGGGGCGGAATCCCAGGCGGACCAGGAGAGGAAGCTGCACCGCCAGCTGCGCCAGCCCGCCCGCCAGGGCCCCGACCGCGATGGCGTAGATGCCGAACGTCCCCCACGCCTCGAACCGGGGAGCCAGGAAGAGGCCGGCCAGGATCAGGCAGACGTTGAAAAACGCGGGTGCCAGGGCGGGCAGGAAGTAGCGGTCATGAGCGTTGAGGATGCCCATGGCGACCGAGGCCGAAGCCACCAGCAGGATGAAGGGGGACATGATCTCGATCAGGTTGGAGGTCAGTTCGACCTTGCCCGGGATCTCGCTGAAACCTCCCGCCAGCATGTACACGAAGTAGTCCGAGAAGAGGAACAGCAGCAGCCCGGCCAGTCCCAGCGCGACCAGCAGGAGCGAGAGAACGAGGTTGGCCAGTTCCCAGGAGCGCGCCCTGCCCTCGGTCCGCAGCGCCGCCGTGAAGGTGGGGACGAAGGCGGAGCTGAGCGCGCCCTCGGCGAACAGGTCGCGCAGCATGCCGGGGATGCGCGAGGCCACCAGCCAGGCGTCCATCAGGAAGTCGGCCCCGAAGACGGCCGCCAGCACCTGTTCGCGGACCAGGCCCAGGATGCGGCTCACGAAGACCGCGACACTGACTTTTCCGGCGGCCATCGCCGCCGCCATCCGCCGAGCCATCCACTCTCCTCGCCCTGCCCGTCTGCGTGACAGGTCGGGGGCTTACGTTATCATCGACACCTGAAGTTTCCGGGAGGAAGCATGAAGCTCGAGGAGATCGCTCGCCGTCTGGGTTGCGAGCTGCGGGGGGACGGGCGGGTCGAGATCAGCGGTGCGGCGGGAATCGAGGGGGCGGGACCCGGGGAGATCACCTTCGTCTCCAATCCCAAGTACGCCGGCAAGGTGAAAGACTCCCGGGCCGGCGCGATCATCCTGGCGCCCGACGCGGCGGAAACGCCCATCCCCACGCTGGTCTCCGACAATCCCTATCTCGCCTTCGCCCGGGTCATCGAGCTGTTTTACCGCCCTCCGGAGCCGGTCCCGGGCATTCACCCCACGGCGGTGATCGAGGAGTCGGCCGAAATCGGCGAGGACTACTCGATCGGGGCGCACGTGGTGGTCGGGCCGGGCGTGCGGCTGGGCGACCGCGCGGTGCTGCATCCGCACGTGGTGATCTACCCCGAAGCCGAGATCGGCGAGGACTTCGTGGCGCACAGCCACGCGGTGGTGAGGGAACACTGCCGGATCGGTGACCGGGTGATCCTGCAAAACGGTGCCATCGTCGGGGCCGACGGGTTCGGGTTCGCTCCCACCGGTGACGGGAAGTTCAGCAAGATCGTGCAATCGGGCGTGGTGGTGCTAGAGGACGACGTGGAGGTCGGCTCCTACGCCTGCATCGACCGCGCAACGGTCGGGGAGACGCGCATCCGTCGCGGCACCAAGGTCGACAACCTGGTGCAGATCGGCCACGGCTGCCAGGTCGGGGAGGACACCGTGCTGGCCGCGCAGGTGGGTTTGGCGGGGAGTACGCGGGTGGGCAACCGGGTCATGCTGGCGGGTCAGGTGGGCGCGGCGGGGCATCTGACGATCGAAGACGGCGTGATCGCGACGGCGCAAACGGGGATCGCGCGTTCGGTCGAAAAGGGGAAGCGGGTGTCCGGAACGCCGGAGATGGATTCCGCGCTGTGGCGCAAGAACTACGTGCTGATGCACCGTTTTCCGGAGCTGGTGAAGACGGTCAAGGAGCTGGAGGCGAGGGTCAAGGAGCTGGAAGGCCGGGAATGAGTGTGGGACGGGCATCCCTGCCCGTCATTCCATGACCGAATCCCAGGTCGATCGATGTCCTCGTGTTTATCTCTCCGAATTGAACGTGCGTCCAACGAGGCGTTTGAAGATACGTCTGAAAATACGCTAGACTGATCTCATGGAACGGATTCGCCTGGACGACGACATCAAGCCGGTAACCGAGTTCAGAGCCAGCGCCGCTGCCATGATCGAGCGGGTGCGTGAAAGCAAGCGCGCGCTGGTGTTGACGCAGCGCGGCCGCAGCGCCGCCGTCGTTCTGGATGTGGGAGAGTACGAACGCCTGCTGGACGAACTTCTGCTGCTGCGGGACATCCACGCTGCAGAGTCTCAACTCGCCGAGGGGAGAGGCGTTGACCACGAAGAGGCGCGCCGGAAAATCCTCGGGCCACTCCGGAAATGAAGATCGTATGGTCTCCCCTGGCACTTCAGAGAGTCCAGGAGATCGCCGACCGCATTTCCACAGACAAACCGGGAGCCGCACTTCGATGGGCCGAGGATGTTCTGGATTCGGTCGAGCGCTTGAAGGAAATGCCACTCAGCGGCCGAGTGGTACCTGAGCTCGACCGGCACGAGATCCGCGAGATCATCTTCGGTTCTTATCGCATCGTCTACCGAGTGGCCGAAGATTCTGTCCTCATTCTCACACTGAGACACGGGCGCCAATTGCTCGACGAGACCGAACTCGACGTCTGACCGGCGATTCCAAGACCCTCGTTGCCGCAAAATCCCGACCGTGATAAAGGTTTCGGTCCGGAAGGAGCGTTCAATGCAATTGCATTTCCCTCGAGTTCTCGTCCTGGTCCTTGCCGTGCTGATCGGCTCCGCCTGTTCTCAGTCCCCGCAACCCGAAGCCGAATCGGACCCCCCTTCCGGACCAGGCACATTCCTCGCCCTCTCGGACATCCACTTCGACCCGTTCTACGATCCGTCCCTGCTGCCGGACCTGAACTCGACCCCCGCCTCGGGCTGGAAGGCAATCTTCGAGGGCTCCAGCGTGAAAACGCTGTGCCGGCTTAGCGAGGACCGTTCCGGGAAGCGCGGCTGCTACGACCGGCATGCGCAGGACACCAACTATCCCCTGCTGAAATCCGCCCTGGGGACCGCCTCCGGGTTCGCAGGAAACGCCGACTATATCCTGATCACGGGCGATTTCCTGGCCCATGGGTTCGACTCCAGCTACAAGGCGCGATTCGCGAACTCCACCTACGACGACTACGCCGGGTTCGTGAAGAAAACCTTCACCTTCCTGCAACTCGAGCTATCGGCCGCCTTCCCGTCGCTGCCCGTCTTCCCGACCCTAGGCAACAACGACGCCTACTGCGGCGACTACGGGGTGTCGGGCGAGTCGGGTTTCCTGGCGGACGTGGCGTCGATCTGGGAGCCGCTGGTGGGCGCGCCGCTGACCGGCTTTGCACAGTCCGGCAGCTACACGGTGGCACACCCGGTCGTCGCAGACCTCGAATTCGCCCTCTTCAACGACGTTCCCTTCTCCAAGAACTACGGCAAATACACCTTCGCCTACTCCGACGACGCGGCCAAGCAGGCCTGTACGGCCGCGACCACCGGCAGTCTGACCTCCGCCGCCAGCACCTGGCTGGACACCACGCTGGCCAACGCCGCGGGCAATGTCATCCTCGCGTATCACATCCCGCCGGGAGTCGATCAGTACGACACGGCCAGCTCCTTTCTGAACGGCGGCTGCGGCGCGCTGGACGTGGACTTCGACCTGAGCACGCCGCTGATCCCCGCCGTGACGGCCCATCGCCCGAAGATCCACTCCGTCTACGCCGCCCACACCCACCAGGACGACTTGCGCTTCTTCCAGCTCGGCTCTTCGAGCGAGCAGATGCTCCCCCTGCCGATCCGGGTCAATCCCTCGATCTCGATTCACAACAGCAACAACCCCGGCTTCCAGGTCCTCACCTACGACACCGGCGACAGCCAGCTGCTGAACTACACGACCTACTACCTGAGCAACATCGACGTGGCGGGGACGGACGACTCCGGGGGCAACCCCATCGCCCCCGAGTGGCCCGAACTGTACGAGTTTTCGAGGGACTACCTCGCCGCAGGAGGCGTGCAGGCCACGGGCTTCAACCCCTATTCCCTGGCCCGGCTGACCGCGAAGTTCGCCGCCGACCAGAGTTTCGCGGAGAACACCTACTGGCAGTTTCACCCGCTGCGGGGCCCCGAGCGCGGTGGAGGGCAGATCAGCGGCGCCGACTGGGACGTCTACCGCTGCTCGCTGACCCAGTTCCAGGAAGCGAAGTTCTCCAGTTGCGTCTGTCCCTCGCAATAGGCTCGGGCCGCGAGGCGCCTATAATGTCGGGATGCGTATTGTACGGACGAGCGTCTGGCTGACCATCCTCGCACTCACTCCGCTGCAGGCGACTGCTGAAAGCGGCGTTCACCACCAGCTGGAAGTCACCCTGGAGCCATCCTCGCACGGGATCGAGGTGGTGGACCGCATTGCGGTGAGCCAGGGTACAACCGAGCTGGAATTCCGGCTTCACGGCGGCCTCGAGATCGTCTCGGTCGAAGGGGGCGAGATTGAGGAGTCGTCCGGCGTCGATACGGACGGGCCGGTGCCCGTGCGGGAATACCGCGCAAGGGCCGAGCAACCCGGACAGCTGACCCTCCACTACCGCGGCACGATCCACCATCCGGTCCAGCGCGAAGCCGAGGAGTACGCCCGCAGCTT
>JBFGHG010000212.1:0-5898 GCA_041578395.1 Acidobacteriota bacterium | reverse complement strand
TGCGGCAGGCGGTCGAGGAGTTCCGCTCGAGGCGCCGGCGCTTCGGCCTGGTGGAGGCTTCCCCTGCGGGCAAGCGGCGGGCGAGTTGATGTGGTACGCCGCCGCCCGTCGGATGCGAACAGCCCCCCCGCTGGACACGGGTCGGCCGGGTGGGCCCACGCGCCCCGGCTATGCCCTGCTGATCAACCCCTTTTACCCGAAGGACCCGCACGCCAGCTTCGGCAAGCACGTACTGACCCCCTCGCTGGCGCTGACCAGCATCGCGGCGGCCACTCCCGCCCACTGGGAGGTCCGCTACTGGGACGAAAACCTGCTGCAGGGTCCGCCGCCCTCCGAGCCGCTGCCCGAGGTGGTGGGAATCACCGTGCACCTGACGTTCGCGAGGCGCGCCTACGAGCTGGCGCGCTGGTACCGCCGCCGGGGGGCCACCGTGGTGCTGGGCGGCCTGCATGCCACCTCCTGCCCGGAGGAAGTGGCGGCGCACGCCGACGCGGTCGCGATCGGCGAGGGCGTGCAGCTGTGGGGGACGATCCTGCGGGACGTCGAGCGGGGGCGGCTGCAGCCGGTCTACCGGGGCTCGTTTCAGCGGCCTTTCCGGGAGGAGCCGGCGCCCCGCCGTTCCCTGTTGGACCGGCACAGCTTTTTGACCACCACCAGCGTGATCGCCACCCGGGGCTGCCACAACCGCTGCGGGTTCTGCTACCTGGCCACCGACGGCCTGCATCAGCCCTACCAGCTGCGCGACGCCCAGCAGGTGGCCGACGAGATCCGGGCCGACGGCCAGCCCTACGCGGTGTTCATCGACAACAACCTGGGCTCCCGTCCGGAGTACCTGCGCCGGCTGTGCCGGGCGCTGGCTCCACTCGAGGTCATCTGGAGCGCGGCGGTGACGATCGACGTGACCGACGACTCCGCGCTGGTCCGGGAGATGGCGCTGGCCGGCTGCACGGGAGTTTTCGTGGGGCTGGAGACTTTGAACGGGGAGAACCTCGAGCGGGCGCGCAAGAAGTCTCCCCATCCGGACGACTACGCCCGCCGGGTGGGAATGCTGCACGATCACGGCATCCAGGTGAACGGCAGCTTCGTGCTGGGGTTCGACAGCGACGGGCCGGAGGTGTTCGAGCGGACCGTCCAGTGGGTGGAAGACGTGCGGCTGGAGTGTGCCACCTTCCACGTTCTCACTCCCTACCCGGGGACGCCGCTCTTCCGGCAGCTGGAGGCGGAAGGGCGCATCCTGCACCGCGACTGGGACCGGTACGACACTGCCCACGTGGTCTTCCAGCCGCGCCGGATGAGCGTCGAGCAGCTGGCCGAAGGATACGCCTGGTGCTACCGGCGGCTCTTTTCGCACGGCTCGATCTGGCGCCGGCGTCCCGAGGACTGGCGCGCGGTGGCGCCCTACCTGGCCATGAGCTACCTCTACAAGCGCTCCAACCTGCTGTGGCGCTTCCTGATCCGGCACCGGCTGACCTCGCGGGTCTGGCGTCCGCTGGTGGAGCTGAGCCGGCTGCGCCATCTGCGCTTCCGCCGGCGGTTGGCGGGACGGCGGCAGGCGGAGCGCCCGGGGTCGGTGCTCAGCGCCGGGGTGTGAGCGAAGCTCAGCGGTCCGGCAGGTTGTTTCGGAGGAATCGGAGCAGGTTCCCGCCCATGATCTTGCGGATCTCGGTCTCATCGAATCCGGCATTGAGCAGGGCCTGGGTGATCTGGACAAGCCCGCTGGCGTCGAAGTGCGTCGCGGTGCCGCCGTCGAAGTCCGACCCCAGGCCGACCGCGTCGATTCCGGCCACCTTCACCACATGGCGAATGGCCCGCACGATCGCTTCAGGTTCGCGGTCGCAGATGGCACCCGACCAGAAGCCGATCCCGATCAGCCCGCCCCGCCGGGCGATCGCCACGACCTCCTGGTCGCTCAGGTTGCGGCGTCGGTCGCAGGTCCCGCGGACGCCCGTGTGCGAAACCACCGGCGGACGGGTGCTGACGCGCAAGACGTCCTCGATCAGTTTGGGCGAGGCGTGGGCGAGGTCGACGATAGCCCCCAGTTGGTCGATGCGCTCGATCACTTGCCGTCCGAAGGGGGTCAGGCCGCCGCGTTCGAGCCCGTAGCTGGAGCCGCCCACCCGGTTGTCGAACTGGTGGACCAGGCCCATGATGCGGTAGCCGGCCTGAAAGAGCCGGTCGACGGCTTCCAGGTTGCCTTCCAGGCACTGCAGCCCTTCCAGGGCCAGGACTCCGGCTACGCGGGACCGGGGCGGGCGCGGCTGCTCGAGGTAGCCGGCGAGGTCCGGGGCGCCGGCGACGAACACCAGCCGTCCCTCCGACCGCCGCGCCTGACGGCGCAGCAGGCCCGCCAGGTAGGCGGCACGGTATTCCAGGCTCCACCAGGCAGGAGGCGGCCACAGCTGGGCGAGGGCCGACAGGGTCATCAGGTTCAGCTGATCGGGATCGGTGCCCCACTGGCTCCGCCGCCGCGGGACCTGGGTGGGGACGGAGAAGACCTGCAGCGTGACGTTGCCTTCGAGCAGGCGCGGGACATCGGCTTGCCCGCGGCTGGCACGGTCCAGCAGATCCCGTCCCCAGACCAGTGAGTCGGCGTGCAGGTCGGCGATCTCGAGCGTCTCGTGCAGCCGTTTGGCCCGCTCGGAGGCGCGGTCGAAGGGGGGGGCGGAGGTGGTCCGGTTGAAACTGCCTTCGACGTAGGGCGGCACGAGCAGGTGGGACGCGACAATCGTCGCCGCCAGCAGGAGCAGGATCACGATCAAGAGCGTCTTCCAGCGAAAGATGCTTGATGATCCTCCGCGGCTCGCGCCGGTGTCAAGGCGCGGTTGACGGCTGGGGCGGGGTCTCCTAGATTTGGCTCAATGTCGACTCTCGTTTTGCTCTCGGCGATGGCGGCCGCGGCGTTTTCACCTTCGCCACCGGCTGAGACGGAGCCGCTTCGGTTGGGGATCGTGGGGCTGGTGCACGGGCACGTGATGGGGATGCAGGAGGGGTTGCCGGGTGCCCTGGCGCGCGACGATATCGAAGTGGCGGGGATCGTCGAGTCCGATCCGGCGCTGCGGCGGAAGTACGTCGAGCGCTACGACGTCGACCCGGAGCTGATGTTCGAAGACCTGGAGACGATGCTGGATACGGTCCGGCCCGAGGCCGTGGCGACCTTCACCAGCACCTTCGACCACCTGCGGGTGGTGGAGGCGGCGGCCAAGCGCGGCGTGCACGTGATGGTCGAGAAGCCCTTGGCCGTGAACATGGAGCACGCCCGGCGGATGGAGCGGGCCGCCGGCGAAGGAGGCATCCACGTCCTGACCAACTTCGTGACGACCTGGTACGCCAGCAACCACGCCGTCTACCGGTTGCTGCACGAGGAGAAGGCGCTGGGTCCGCTGCGCAAGGTGGTGGTTCGCGACGGGCATCCGGGGCCCAAGGAGATCGGCGTGCCGCCGGAGTTTCTGGACTGGCTGCTGGATCCGGAGCTGAACGGCGGAGGGGCGCTCACCGACTTCGGCTGCTACGGCGCCAACCTGATGACCTGGTTGATGCAGGGCCAGCGTCCGCTGTCGGTTCGGGCGTTGACGCAGCAGTTGAAGTCGGATCCGGACTACGCGCAGGTCGACGACGAGGCCACGATCCTGCTCGAGTACCCGGCGGCGCAGGCGATCGTTCAGGCGTCCTGGAACTGGCCGATCGACCGCAAGGACATGGACGTGTACGGGGAGTCGGGCTACGCGCTGGCCGTCGATCCGACACGGCTCCGCGTGCGCCTCCGCCATTCCGACCCGGAAGAGCACACTACTGCCGAGCCACTCCGGCCGCCGCTGGACAATCCGCTCTCCTACCTGAAGGCGGTGGTGCGTGGCGAGATCGAGCCGTCCGGGATGTCGTCGCTCGCCTACAACCTGATCGTCACCGAAATCCTGGACGCCGCCCGCATTTCTGCCGCTACCGGGGAGACGGTCCGCCTGCGGTGAAGCCTCGCCGCCGATCGTCTCCGGACGCGAATCTCGAGACTCTGCGTTGCCTCGAGCATCTGTGTTGGGGGGGTGGTGAAGATCGGAGTGCCCGCTGCTGGAGGCCGGGGGTCACCCTCACTGCCGTTTGCAGGCGCTCATTTTCGTCACAGTGGCCTGGTTCTTGCTTGAAAAATCAGCGGAAACTGGCTCTGTCTGCCAGTATTGCCGGAAAACGGGGAACGAGATGAGCCAAGCGAGCCCCCACGCCCTCTTTTCACGCGACGATACCCGCTGCAACGTCAATCCCTTGACGGGTCCGGTCGACCTGGTGGTGGGAATTCCTTCCTTCAACGAGTCGGACAGCATCGGGTTCGTGGCCGAGCAGGCCGCGCTCGGACTGCAGGAGTACGGCAACCTCCGCACGGCGGTGGTCAACGCCGACAACTTCTCCCGGGACGGCACCCGGGACGCCTTCCTCGAGGCGACCACCGGCGAGATCCACAGGTCGTACCTCTCGACCCCGCCGGGAGTGCGGGGAAAAGGCAACAACTTCTGGAACTTTTTTCAGTATGCGCTGGCCCACGACGCGAGGGCCGTCGTCGTGGTGGATGCCGATCTGCGCAGCATCCGCCCCGACTGGATCTCCTCGCTGGCCGATCCGGTGCTCGCCGGCGCCGATTTCGTGGCCCCCGTCTACCGCCGCAACGAGTACGACGGGACTATCACCAACCACATCTGCTACCCGCTCCTGTACGGGTTGCTGGGCGTCGGAATCCGCCAGCCGATCGGGGGCGAGTTCGGGTTTTCCCGCAGGCTGATGCAGCATTGGCTCGAGCAGGACTGGACGCCGGCGATTCGCGAGTACGGCGTGGACATCTTCATGACCACCGAGGCGATCCTGGGCGGCTTTCGGACAGCGCAGGTCCGGCTGGGCGCCAAAGTCCACAAGCCGAGCGCACCGCGGCTGGGTCCGATGTTCACGCAAGTGGTACACACACTCTTTCGCCAGCTGAAGCGCTGCCGGCACCGCTGGGGACGTGACTCCGTCCAGATCCCGCCGACCTCCGGGGAAGAGTTCTCGTCCCAACCCCAGCCCCTGGGGGTCGACTACAAGGAGATCAAGCGCCAGGCCCTGGAGCAGCATGCCCGGACCAACGGCATCGTCAGGCGAATCCTCCCGGACGACCTGCGCGCGCTGCTGGACGAGCAGTTCGAGCGCCGGCGTTTCCGGATCGGCAGTTCGGTGTGGGCCCGTACGGTCTACGGGTTCCTCCAGGGCTTCACGGCCGCCGCCAGCGCCGAGGAGGAGTTGCAGATCGTCGAGGCCCTGAAGTCCTACTACTTCGCGCGCGTCGCCTCCTTCTTCCGGCAGACGCTGGAGCTGGAGCACGACGAGTCTGAGCAGCGGCTCCTGGCCCAGGCCAGGACCTTCCGCCGCCTGCGCCGTCAGGCCCTGACCGGCTGAGCAACCCACCAGGAGACTCGGCCGATAGCACTTCCGGCCGATCTGCACAGAATCCGGAACACCAGATCTTCCGTTCTCTTTGAGGGAATCCGCGCCGCCCCTTCGTTCCTACCACCGAAGGCGCGCGTCCGCCCAGACCGGTTGGCCTGCGCGTAACTTCGTGGCACCTAAATGGCACCTAGCATGCACAATCCCATTTCCAACAGACTCGCCTTGATCGTTGTAAGCGCTTGCGATAAGACGACTTAGCTGTGGTGAGCCGCCAGGGAATCGAACCCCGAACCTACTGATTAAGAGTCAGTTGCTCTGCCAGTTGAGCTAGCGGCCCACCGTGCGAGTCCGGCTGGACGCCGGAGCCTCGTCATCTTAACACGCTGGCGGCGCGTTCCGTAAACCCCGCGGGACCCGAGCGGCCTCCGCCACCGAAGCGCCGACACCCGCGGCGCGACTGGCTCGCAGCGTCCGCTCCAGGTAGTCCGCCACCCG
>JBFGHG010000211.1:0-5908 GCA_041578395.1 Acidobacteriota bacterium | reverse complement strand
TGGCGGCGGTGCGGGAGGGAAAGCTCCCCGAGCTGACCGCCCTGCAGTCGTTCAACGGGACCGTCTACCGCTGGAACCGGCCCTGCTACGGGGTGCACTCGGGGCGCGCTCACCTGCGCATCGAAAACCGGGTGCTGCCGTCCGGCCCCACGGTGATCGACGAGATCGCCAACGGCGCCTTCTTCTTCGGGCTGATGTGCGGGATCTCGGATCAGTTCCCCGACGTGCGCCGCGAGATCTCCTTCCAGAGCGTCAAGTCGAACTTCGTGGCCGCCGCCCGCCTGGGTCTGCAGACGCAGCTGGAGTGGTTCGGGGGAGTCACGCTGCCGGCGGCCCAGCTGATCCGGGAGGAGCTGATCCCGCTGGCCCGTGAGGGTCTGCTGAAGCGCGGAATCCTGGCCGAGGACGTGGACCGTTACCTGGACGTCATCGCCGAGCGCGCGGCCCGCCACCGCACGGGTTCGATCTGGCTGTTGAAGGCCTTCGCCGGCATGGACACGGAGTACCCCCTGGCGGAGCGGTTGGCCGCCGTCACGGCTCTGGTCGCGCGGAACCAGAAAGAGGGGCAGCCGGTCCACGCCTGGGACGAGGCGGACCCGGATATCCAGGCCAGCTGGAAACCCGGATTTCAGCGCGTCGAGCAGTACATGACCACCGACGTCTTCACGGTCAGCGAGAGCGAGACGGTCCACCTGGTGGCCAACGTGATGAACTGGCAGCGAATCCGCCACATCCCGGTCGAAAACGACCAGGGCGAGCTGATCGGGCTGATTTCCTACCGCTCGCTGTTGCGCTTTTTCAGCCGGGAACCCGAGGCCAGCAAGACCACTCCGGTCCGCGAGGTCATGATCACCGAGCCGATCACGGTATCGCCGGAAACCAGCACGCTGGATGCGATCGACACCATGACCGAACACCGCATCGGCTGCCTTCCGGTGGTGCAGGGGGGCCACCTGGTCGGCATCATCACCGAACGCGACTTCATGCGGGTCTCCCGCGAACTCTTCCGCAAGCAGCTCCAGGGCGAGCAAGACTGAGCGGGCCGGCACGCCGGCAGTCCGCTATAGTCAGTAGCGGCATGATCCGGGTCGAGGACGTTTCCAAGACGTACAAAGTGTACCGGGGCCCGCGCGCGCTGCTGGGGGAACTGCTGCTGGGGCGGCCCGGGCACGACCGGATCGAGGCCTTGCGGGAGGTTTCCTTCCAGATCGAGCCGGGCGAGTCGTTCGGGATCGTCGGGGACAACGGAGCGGGCAAGAGTACGCTGCTGCGCCTGCTGACCGGCACCGCCGTCGCCAGCTCCGGCCGGCTTCGGGTCGACGGCACGGTCAGCGCGCTGCTGGAGCTGGGCACCGGCTTTCATCCCGACTTCAGCGGACGGGAGAACATCTACTTCAGCGGATCGCTGATGGGGTGGAACCGAGAGCAGGTGCGGGCCCGGGAAGACGAGATCGTCGCCTTCTCGGAGCTGGGCCCCTTCATCGACCAACCCGTCAAGACGTACTCGAGCGGCATGTTCGTCCGGCTGGGCTTTGCCGTCGCCACCGGCTTCGACCCGGACGTCCTGATCGTGGACGAGGCGCTGGCGGTGGGCGATCAGAGCTTTCAGAAGAAATGCACCGACCGGATCGTCCGCTTCAAGCGCGACGGGAAGACCCTGCTCTTCTGCTCTCACAACCTCCACCAGGTGCGCACGCTCTGCCGGCGGGCCCTCTGGCTGGAGAAGGGCCGAATGCGGGCCCTGGGGGGCGCCGACGAGGTGGTGGACGGCTACGAAGACTACTGCCGGCTCCGCCAGGCGGAGGGGCAGAAGGTCGGAGGCAGCGCGGGTGGCGGCGGCTCCAGCCGGATCGAGTCGGTGCGGCTGCAGAGTGGGGGCGGTGAGACCGTCCACGAGTTCGAAACCGGCGATACGGTGACGCTGCAGGTGGCGGCCTGGTTTTCGCCGGGCTTCGAGGGACGTCCCGCCGTGGGGGCGGCCCTGGTCCGCAACGACGGTATTGCGCTGTACGTCGCGGTCAGCAGCCTGGACGGGGTACGGCTCGAGCCCGGGCCGGACGGCCGCTGCCGCCTCGAGCTCAGCTTCCCCGCAGTGCCCCTGCTGGCCGGCAGCTACTACTTCAACGTGTTCACCACCGACGAGAGCCAGCTGCAGTCGTACCACAGCTGGGACCAGGCGGCCCCCTTCACGGTCCGGCGGCGCCCGGGCGATCACGGCCTGGTGCGGCTGGAGCACCACTGGAACGTGGCGGCGCCGTCCGCGGCCGGGGAGTGACCCTCAGGGCTGCGGGACCAAGCGCCGCGTGATCGGGTTGGCGTCCTGGATCTGACCGCGGATGCGGATGTAGGTCACGACGGAGGGAAGCACGTCCCCGTCGAAGTCGGCCTCCAGCGTCCCCTCGAAGGAGGAGTCCAGCAGAAACAGGTCGTGCAGCAGACCCACGAAACCGGCGGCGCCCTCCAGCGTCACTTCGGCACGCCCCACCTCCTCGCCGTCATTGTCGCGCAGCAGCAGCGTCCCACTGGGGGGGCCCGTCCTGCGCCCGGAAGCGAAACAGCACGAGCACGTCCTCCCCACTCACGTTGGTGACGGTGAAGGCGGTCTGGTAGCCCGCGTGGATTGTGTTTTCGGTCGGCTCCGGGAAGACGACGGGGAGCGGCCGGGGGTCGAAGCCGTTCAGGAAGATCCCGAAATCGTGACTGCCCGCGGCGGTCTCCTGGGCCGCCAGCGGCTGGAACATCGACACCGACAGTAGAACGGCCACGGGGATTCCGGCGCCGGGGAACTTCATTCGTACCTCCCTTGCTCTTTCCCGACGCGATGGCGCGCGCTTTCGTTCACCGGCTGGAAAACCGCGGTGCGCTGCAGCACAATTGAGAGTCGAGGTGGACCCATGAGAACCAGCAGAATCGTGGTGCTTTGGCTGCTGGGGACGGCAGCGGCCCTGGCGGCCGCACCGGACATCCCCGGCCCCGACTTCAAAACGCAGCTCTCCCTCCGGGATGCCGGGGGGCCGCGGATCTCGCCGGACGGCAGCCGGATCGTCTTTTCGGTGCGGCGGACGGACTGGGAGAACAACCGCTTCGACTCCGAACTCTGGATGGCGGCCGGCAGCGAGGTCTTTCCCCTCACCAGCACTCCCGGCGGCAGCAGCAGCAATGCCGCCTTTTCGCCCGACGGCCGGTGGGTGGCGTTTCAAGCCACGCGGGACGACAAGGCGCAGGTCCATGTGATGCGGGCCGACGGAGGCGAGGCGCGTGCAGTGACCGACGTCGCGGAGGGAGTGAACGACTTCGAATGGTCTCCGGACGGCCGGCACATCGCGTTCACCGCCAGCGAGCCGAAGAGCGAGCAGGAAAAAGAGCGGGAGAAGCAGCTGGGCCGCTTCGCCGTGGAGGACGAGGAGCGGCAACACCAGCACCTGTGGGTGGTGGAGGTCAGCCGGTTGCTCGACATCGCCCCGCACCAGAAGCCCTGTTTCGAGAAGGGCCGGCCGGACGGTGCAACGGACGGGAGAGAGCAGGATCAGTCCGGGAACACAGACGGGGACGACGAACGGGAGGAAGCGGACGAGCCGGAGTGCAGGCCGCTCCCCGCGCCCCGCCGTCTCACCGAGGGGGAATACACCGTCCGCAACTTCCGCTGGGCACCCGACGGCTCGCGGCTGGCCTTCGAGCGGCGGGACGGCCCGGAGATCCTCTCCTTCTTCTCGGCCGACGTGTATCTGATCGATGCCGAGGGGGGCGAGCCGGCCCCCCTGGTGACGCGCCCCGGCTTCGACGGCAACCCCCGCTGGTCGCCCGACTCGAGCTGGGTGCTCTATTCCAGCGATTCGGGAGACACCACTTCCAACTTCTACAGCAACGGGCACCTCTACCGCGTCCGGGCCGACGGCAGCGACGACGAGCGCCTCGCGGCGGAGTTCGACGAGAACATGTCGGTGGCGGATTGGAATCCGCGGGGCATCTATTTCCTCGCCTGGCAGCGGACGACGCGGCGGCTCTTCCGGCTGGACCCGGACAGCGGCTCCGTCACGCCGGCCGGCACCTCCCCGGACCAGATCTGGTCGGTCTCCTTTTCGGCCGACGGCTCGACGGTGGCGGTCTCCGCCGAGGCCCCGGGGGGTCTGGACGAGGTGTACCGCAGCGCGATCGAGCCCTGGCAACCAGTACCCTTGACCCGGATGTCGGAGCAGGTGTCCGGCTGGGAGCTGGGGACCCGGGAGGTGGTCTCCTGGAGCAGCCGGGACGGGACCGAAATCGAGGGGGTCCTCTACAAGCCTTCCGGATTCGAGGAGGGGCGGAAGTACCCGCTGTTCGTCGTCATCCACGGGGGACCGACCGGGATCGACTACCCCTCGGCGGTTCCGGGCACGGTCTATCCCATGCTGCAGTGGCTGGCCCGGGGCGCGCTGGTGCTGCGCCCCAACTACCGGGGCTCGGCCGGCTACGGCGAGGCCTTCCGGTCGCTGAACGTGCGCAACCTGGGCGTGGGCGACGCCTGGGACGTGTTGTCGGGGGTCGACCACCTGATCGAGCGGGGCATCGTCGACGTCGAGCGCATGGGGGCCATGGGCTGGAGCCAGGGCGGCTACATTTCGGCGTTTCTGACCACCAACACCGACCGCTTCCAGGCCATTTCCGTGGGGGCCGGCATCTCCGACTGGATGACCTACTACGTGAACACGGACATTCACCCGTTCACGCGGCAGTACCTGCAGGCCACGCCCTGGGACGATCCCGAGATCTACGCCCTCACCTCGCCCATCACCAACGTCAAGCAGGCCTCGACTCCCACGCTGATTCAGCACGGCGAGTTCGACCGCCGCGTCCCCATCCCCAACGCCTACCAGCTGTATCAGGGGCTGCAGGACCAGGGGGTCGAGACCCGGCTGATCGTCTACAAGGGCTTCGGACACGGGATCAACAAGCCCAGGGAGCGGCTGGCCGCGCTGCAGCACAACTGGGAGTGGTTCGCCCGGCACGTGTGGAAGGACGAGCAGTAGTGGCACAGCCTTCCAGGCTGTGATTCTCTTTCCGAATCACGTGGCGCAGCCTTCCGGGCTGTGATTTCTCTTCCAAATCACGGGCAGGGATGCCCGTGCCACTCCCCTACAGCGTCCCGTACAGGCGGTCGCCGAAGTCGCCCAGCCCGGGCAGGATGTACTTGCGGTCGTTCAGCTCGCGGTCCAGGGCCGCCGTGAAGATCGCGGCCGCGGGGAACTGCTCGTTGACGGCCCGCACGCCCTCCGGAGCGGCCACGATGCACAGCAGCAGCACGCGCGCCGGGTCGTGGGCGGTGATGTCCGCCAGGGCGTGGCAGGCGGACCCGCCCGTGGCCAGCATGGGGTCCACCAGCAGCACCGTCCGGCCCCGCACGATCGGCAGCTTGGAGTAGTAGACGCTGGCCTGCGCCGTCTCTTCGTCCCGCTCCAGGCCCAGATAGCCCACCGTCACGCTCGGAAACAGCTGCACCACCGAGTCGAGCATCCCCAGCCCGGCGCGCAGGATGGGCACCACCACCAGGCGCTCGTCGAGCACCTCCGCCTCGGCCGGCTCCAGCGGCGTCTCGATGCGACAGGTCCGGGTGCACAGGTCGCGGGTGGCCTCGATCGCCAGCAGGGTCGTCACCTGGCGGGTCACGAGGCGAAAGACCTCCGGGCCGGTTTCTTTGTCTCGCAGCTCAGCCAGGGCCTGCCGGGCCAGGGGGTGATCCAGGACGGTCAGATTCGCGTTCATCGGTTGCTCCGCTCCGGTGGTTCGTGGACGTTTGCGAGCCTCGAATTCTCGCATCCGGCGAATCCAAAAGGAAGCCCCGTGGGAGGAATGGAGGAATGACGGGCAGGATGTCCGTCCCACGGTCCCCCTCACAGTTTGAACGTGACGTGGTAGTAGCCGGGTGAGCCGG
>JBFGHG010000210.1:0-5910 GCA_041578395.1 Acidobacteriota bacterium | reverse complement strand
GAGCTCCGCTTCAGAGGCACCGCAATGCACTCCGAGATCTTTCTCGGAACCCCGGAGACCGGTCCGATTCTCGCTACGACCTCGGATCGCCGCCGGACTACGAACTCGTCACCGGCCTCGATTCGATCCAGCAAGCGCGAGAAATGACGCGCGGCCTGGGTGGCCGTCACGCGCTTGATCTGATTTTTCAACCCTTAATCACAACATGACTCGCCGTAGAGGTCGCCCTCGAATATCCGTACAGCACCACCCCCGCCATGACCGCCAGCAGCAGCAGCGACCGGCCCGCGTACCAGGGCGACAGGTCGAAGCTCAGGCGGCAGAAGGCGGGGAGGTTGAAGAAGGCGAAGGTGAACATCAGCGCGAGCATCCCGTAGCGCGTGACCACCAGCAGCAGCACCGCAGGGCTGGCCAGCGCCACCGCCGCGACCGCCGCCGTCGGCGTGCCCGCCAGCATCGTCAGCAGCGCGAAGAGCAGGTAGACCGCGATCAGGGCGATCCAGCGGCGCCCGGTTGCCCCCTGCACCAGCAGCAGCAGGAAAACCGTCCCGATGCCGTTGGCCACGGCCAGCTGCGGCAGGAACAGGTAGAAACCCAAGGCCTGGCGGACGCCCGTGAAGCTGTAGAGGATGCCTTCGGAGAAGCCGCCCACGGCGTCCACGTCCGGCACCGGCTCCGGACCGCCGCCCAGCATCGGTGCCAGGTAGGGGAGCGTGTGGACCACCGCCAGCCCCAGTCCGGCCGCGGCCCCCACCAGCACATCCCGGCCCACCAGAGGGTCGGACCAGCGGCCCGCCAGCAGCCGGTTCCAGGACACCAGCGCCTGCGGCCACAATCGGCGGGCGTACGGCTCCAGCGCCATGTAAATCACCCACACCATGCCCGACGTCAGCAGGCTCATGGCGATTCCCTTGAAGAGCGGGCCGGTCTCGGACTGGTTGGGGACGTGGTGGGCGACCAGCAGCCAGATCACCATGGTGCTGAAGAACCAGGCCAGCGCCACTCGCCAGGCCCCGCGGCGGTCGCCGCTGCCGCGCAGGAACTGGGTCCGGGCCAGCCAGACGCCTCCCGCCAGCAGCAGCAGGAGCAGCGCCAGCAACGCCAGGTTCAACGGCGCCGGCCCCTGCACCGGACCCATCCGCTCCGGCTCCGTCCAGGGCAGCACCACCCGGAAGAAGACCGGCCGTCCCCCGTACGCTCCGGCCTCCACGCGGACCGGGACGGCGGGCTGGCCCGGATAGGTCCCCAGCCAGGCGCGGCGCAGGTCGCGGTCGATGTAAGGGTGCCAGGTGCCTTCGGTGGGGCGGAAATCGGCCAGCACGAGCCCCGCGCGGGCGAACAGCGGCGCCCAATCCGGCTCCCCCCGCTCCCCGTCCGAGACGTCCAGCTGGGGCGGCATCACGAAGATCCGCAGCAGTTTGCCTTCCGAGTCGAAGCGCACCTCCGACATGCCCGAGACGACGGGAGGCGGATCGTCCGGCGTCACGAACATCTGCTGGAAGTCGAGCGGGATCAGGAAGCGGGGACTCTGCCGGTACCAGAAGCGAATGGGCGACGGGCGCGACACGCCAGCCGGCTGAAGCCGGTCGTACTGAAAGCCGTAAGCCCAGTCGGCCGGCCGCTGGGTGAATCCGATTTTCTCGAGCATCTCCCGGGCCTGCACCGCCAGGGCCTCGGGAGGCTTGTCCAGGGGCACCCGGCCGACCACGTGCACCGAGTCCCACGACATGGCCAGCAGCAGCAGCGCCAGCAACGCCGCCAACAGCAGTCCCCCGGCCGGCCCCTTGCGCAGGCCGGCGTGTCCCCCGGCGTCGGCGACCATCTGGGGAGACGGCGTTTCCCCCGCCTGCAGGACCGCCGCCAGATTGGTCCCCTGCGGCAGGGCCGCCGCCACCTCCACGGTCGAGCGGGGGCGCAGGGCGGGGTCGTTCTGCAGACAGGAGCGGATCGCCCGCCGGACTCCCGGATCGAGGGCCGGTTCGGCGTCGCTCAAGGACGGAGGCGAGTGCTCGGCCCGATAGGCGATCAGCTCGTCGATCGAGGTCCCGGCATGCGTCGCTTCGCCGGTGAACAGCTCCAGCAGCACCAGCCCCAGAGCGTACAGGTCGCTCTGGGCCGTGGCCGCCTCTCCCGCCAGCTGCTCCGGAGCCATGTAGGCCGGCGTCCCTCCGTGGGCACCGTGGCCGGCGTCCCGGCCCGCCCAGCCCGCCAGGCCGAAATCGGTGACGCGCACCTGCCCGCGTCCGTCGATCATCACGTTGGACGGCTTCAGGTCCCGGTGCAGGATGCCCTGCCGGTGAGCGGCGTCCAGCCCCGCGCACAGCTGGCGCGCCATCTGCACGGCCTTCTCGCCGGGCAGCCGGCCGATCCGCCGCAGCAGGCCCGCCAGGTCCTCCCCGTCGATGAACTCCATCGAGAGGAAGTGGTGTCCGTCGGCTTCCCCCAGGTCGAACACGCGGCAGACGTTGGAGTGGGTGATCTGACGCGCGATCTTCACCTCCTCGAGCAGCAGCGCCAGGCGCTGGGGATCGCGTTCGAACCGGTCGGGGAGGAACTTCAACGCCACCGGCTCGCCCAGCTTCAGGTCGTCGGCGCGGTAGACC
The DNA here is from genome assembly GCA_041578395.1 of Acidobacteriota bacterium. Taxonomy (GTDB): domain Bacteria; phylum Acidobacteriota; class UBA6911; order RPQK01; family JANQFM01; genus JBFGHG01. Next base: position 3,307 of record JBFGHG010000210.1, on the reverse strand, counting down.
TCGCCCATGCCGCCGCGGCCCAGGATGGCCACGATCCGGTAGCGGCCGGCGACGACGTGGCCGGGCAAGAAGCGCGGCTTGGCGCGTTCGGTGCCCGAGGGCTCGTCGACCGGAGCGGGAGTGTCGTCGACCAGCGTGGCCACCGAGTCGGGGTCGATGGGCTCGCCGCAGGCCGGGCAGTAGCGGCTTCCCTCCGGAAGCTCCTGTCGACACCGGGAGCAGCGCATTGCGCCACACCTTTACACAGGCGGCCGGCAAAGAAAAGTCAGAGACCCGGCGGCCCGAGGCGGTGCGCGCGAGCCGCCCTCCCCGTGGGTCACGGCACCGGCTGTGCACCGGCGAGCGGACCACCCAGCCCCCCGATCAGCCGCCCGTCCCGGAGAAACACGATCAGCGAGGTCACGGCAACCGGCGTGTCGCTCTGGAATCGAAACGCGAAGATCGACGGAATCGGCGGCGTCACCTGCGGCTCGACCGAGGAGGTCGCCTCCAAATCCTCCTGCAGCAAGGCCCGCCGGGACAGGGGGGGCAGCTCCAGGACCGTTTCGCCGAACGGGCTCGTGACGCGAATGCGGGCAGTGCGGGTGGGCGAGGGGTTGACTACCGCAAAGGCTGCCGCCCGCTGGCCGCCCGTCATGGAGTCCACGGCCGCCACGAAGTTGCGGACCGGCTGAGCGGCTTCAACCTGCAGTGAGGAGACGATGCGCTGGGTACCGGGGAACGGATTGAAAAAACCCGTCGGAGCGGCTGCCGGGACGCTCGTCCTGGTGCGATGCAGGATGACCTCGGCGGCGGCCTCCAGTGCTGCCAGGCCCTCGCCGCGAACCAGCACCCAGCCCAGGGTTCGCGGGTCGAACCCCTCGCCTCGCGTCTGCACGGTGTCCCCCTCCAGAGGTTCCAGTTCGAACCGCTTCAACGCCCGATCGTCCCCCGGGTCCCGCGGGGGGAAGAGGGGCGCCGGCCGGCCGTCGTTGAAGAAAGCGGCCAGCTCCACCTCCAGCCGCTGGCCGGAGGGGTTCAAAAGGCGGAGATGCGAAAGGTACTCCAGCCGGGCGCTGACCGGACCGTGCACCACAACCGGCAGGACCAGGCCGGCGTCGAACTCGGGATCCTCGACGTCGAACAGGCCGTCTCCGTCCGCGTCCTCGAGGTCGTGCTCCAGGTAATCGGGATCGCCGTCTCCGTCGCGGTCGTCGTTGGCGGGGTTTCCGTCCCCGTCGGAGTCTTCCAGCCGGGTCGGAATGCCGTCGCCGTCGTCGTCCGCGTCCAGGTAGTCGGGTATGCCGTCCACGTCCGAGTCCCCCAGGGAGATCTCGAAGAGCGTGAGGATGCCGTCCCCGTCATCGTCCGGGTCCAGGTAATCGGGCGTCCCGTCTGCGTCAGTGTCGTCGTCGCGTGGGTCGGAGTTCCGGTCGATGTCCTCATCGGCGAGGCTGTGCAGGGAGTCCCCGTCGTCGTCGCTGTCCCGGTAGTTCGGCACGCCGTCCCCGTCCGTGTCGTCGTCCCGGGGATCGCCGTTCGAGTTCGGGTCTTCGGATGCGGTGGGGACCCGGTCGCCGTCGTCGTCCGGGTCGAGATAGTCGGGCGTCACGTCCTCGTCCGTGTCGTCGTCGGTCGGGTCGCCGTCGCCGTCCGGATCTTCTTCCCGCGTCGGAACGCCGTCGCCGTCGTCGTCCGTGTCCAGCACGACCACGATGCCGTCCCCGTCGCTGTCGGCGATGTCGCTTTCGCGGAAGTCGGCGGCCCCGTCGCCGTCCCGGTCGTCGTTGGACGGATCTCCGTCGCCGTCGGCGTCTTCGTCCAGGTTGCGGAGGCCGTCGCCGTCGTCGTCGGCGGGTCCGAAAAAGAGCAGCCCGTCGTTGGTCAGCAGGTAGAGGTGGTCGCCCCCCGCCAGCCAGAGGGCGCGCCCCAGGCCGCCCAGCCGGAAGTCGTCCCGGATGGGGTCGCTCACCTGCTGAATTCGGAGGCGTTCACCGCGGCGCCGAAGGATGGTCAGCCGCGACAGACCCCCGACCCGCCCGGCGTGGGCGGCCCAGGCCCCGTCCGGGGTGATGGCCAGGCCGTTTTCGCGAGAGGAGGGGAACCCCTCACTCAGGTCGATCTCGTCCAGCGGCTCGAGCAGGCCCGTCTGAGCGTCGCGGGCGAACTCGAGGAGGGTCGGGAATGGCGGGGGTGTGATTCCCAGCAGAGTTCTTCCGTCGGCCGTGAGTGCCAGGTTCTCCAGTGAAACCGGCAGCCGTTGCGGTGGGGCGAGGCGTCCGGTCGCTCCGTCGCGCTCGAAGACCAGGGTCTCACCGGCTGGGGAATCGGGGCGGGTTTCCGAGGCGTAGACGTGGCGCCCGTCCGGACTGACCGCGACCGTCGAGAGATTGCGGTCCTGGAGGCCTTCCTCCAGGGCCTCGGAAACACTCAACAGGCCCGAGGCCGGGTCCCGGTCGAAGACGAGGAGGGCGCCGGCCGCGGCGGCATACAGCTGCCGGCCGTCCGGACTGACCGCCAGAGCGGACACGAACTGCAGCCCGCGCTCGCCGATCACCCCCGGGCCCAGCACCTGAAGCGTCTCCAACCCGCCCGTCTGCGGGTCGCGGCGGAGGGAGACGAGGGGAGTTCGAAAGTCTGAGGGTCCGGCGGCCAGAAACCCCGACGCGTACAGGTTCTGCCCGTCCGGACTGAGGGTCAGGGCGTCGACGTGTACGCGCCGGTTGCCGTCGCCGAAATCGACGGTCAACGGGTGGTTGGTGAGGTAGCCGAGCCGTCCGTTTGCCGGGTCACGCTCGAAGATGCCCAGGCCCACCTCGTCCTCCCCGGCCACGTACAGGAAGTCCCCGCCGGGCGCAGCCACCAGCCCGCCGGGCTCGCTCAGGATTGGGATGCGGTCGACGCCCCGTTGCAGGGCCTGCTCGAGAGCGTGCGAATCCACCCCCTGGGCGGCCGCCTGAGCGGGCCACAGTCCTGTCAGCAACAGCACCAGCGCGTGCGACGGTTTCATCATGATCGTCTTTCTCCGGAGCCTGCACGAACCCGTTCCCCCAAACGATGCGAATATTTTCGCACACAGTGACCGGCGGCTCAAGTTGAAAACCGACTGAATTTCAAACGAGAGAAACTCGAGAAAGTTGTTCCACACGCCTCCCGCTCCGGTCCAACTCCAGCGAGGCCGGCGATGGCGCCGGCAGTTTCGGGATTCATCGATGTTTCGAAGGAGAGGGAGGTTGGAATGAAGAAGGCAATCTGTGCCGGGACGATCGTGATGCTGATGGCGGCTTCGAGCTTGCCCCTGCTGGCGAAGGGCCACGAGGTTCGGCTG